>NZ_BAEB01000004.1:0-100533 GCF_000241225.1 Acinetobacter sp. NBRC 100985
TACCTTTTCCAAAAACAATGTGACGAGCGTCTATTTTTTACACAAAAAAGGCTGTAAATGTGGAGTTTGGTCTATAATTTGATCTGTTTTATCTTTTTCTTGCCAATGCAAAGGACGACAATCGACATATTCACAGTACCCCGTGCCTTGATATGTTTCATTATCCCAAAGCAACTCATAAGTAAAACTTCCTACATACCCTGCTGCCAATCCAAATTTATAATCCCCTCTACTCTGTGCTTGAAGTTGGAAAATGATTTGATCATCTTCGTGATATTGCCAGACAAATACGCGAGGTAAATACATTTCACGTCCATTAGGTGTTTGTATTTTTGGATAAACTCGAGTTACATCAAAAATCACATTATCTTGATAAAGTCGTGTTTCTTTTTCTTTTGACTGAATTTCAATTCTTGAAAAAACAATATTGTTCCATTGGTTTCTTAATTCAGAAAGAATGATTTGCAAATCATTATTAATTTGAATGATTTGATAAGTAAAAAAATGAAATGCAATAAAAGGCAAGTAGATTGCTCTCGCATGCTTCAAAATACCTGAAGCATTTATTTCATACTTTTGTTTTTTATAAGTAACCTCACCCTCACAATGACAATTCACATACCAATAATCCGCTACTCCCCACTGTAAAGCAGAATGACTTTCAATTTCGGTAGAAGTTGTGACTTTAAGCTGACAACTGAGTTCATCATCTTTACGATTAAAATAATAATTCGGAAAATCAACTTGAATATGATCCACATCTAAAAACTGGTAATGATCAATCTCTAATTGACATTGTTCTTTGGCACTATAACTTTTGAGATGTCCAACCGTAGACGGACTAGTTGTAACAAGCACTGTCGCAGTATCAATTGCTGTCGTCGTTATTGCACTCGCGTTATAACAAATTGGAATACGAGGCTGCCCGATAAGGCTGATGAAATTAAGATAATGAAAGGGTTCAGGTAGGTTTGGCAGAATCAGTGCCTGATAAACGATTTTAAATAAGCCTTTAGGTGGATAAAAGGTTAAAGCATCTGATTTATCGAGGTTCAGTTGCTTTAATTGATTGTTACTCATCAATATTGGCATACTGAACCTCCGATTTTTTAACTTATTATTTTAGAATCATTTTTGTGGGCAAGCAGTGTTGTTACGAAACCTGAAAGCACATAGAGAATACAAACTGTCAGTATTCCTACTGGAATGTTGTACGTGATTGCAGCAAAAATCAAGACCACTGGTAACATCACAACAAAAGGTACACGTTTGCGGTCCATCTGTTTAAATGAATAGTATTTGATATTGGAAATCATTAATAAACCAACACCTACCATAATCGCAGCATTGATTATCTGAATCGTAATATCTTGCAAATCAAAAATGAATGGAAAATCACGTCCAACCCAAACAATTGAAATCACAGTGACTGCAGCAAGTGGACTTGCAATACCAATAAAGTAGCGTTTATCAACAACACCAATTTGGACATTAAAGCGAGCCAAACGGAATGCAGCACAAGCCGTGTAAATGAAGCTACAAGCTAGTCCGATGCGACCTAAATCGTGCAAGCTCCAGCTGTACATCAATATTGCTGGCGCAACACCAAATGCCAATAAATCAGACAATGAATCATATTGCTCACCAAATGCACTTTGAGCACCAATTGCACGAGCTACACGACCATCTAAACCATCCAATAATGCAGCCAAGAAAATCGCATAAATTGCCTGATTAAAATTACCATTCATACTGGCAATAATTGAGTAAAAACCAGATAAAAGCGCAGCTGTTGTAATCAGGTTCGGCCATAGATAAATACCACGGCGTTTAACTTTTTGCCCTTCGTGCGTGTGCTCTTCTTCTTCTACTTCAAATGTGATTCCATCAAAAGAATGATCCTTTGTATTCAAATCAGAATCTGTTTTTGGAGAATTTGTCATTATTTTCAATTCCTCGAGAATATCTTGAGGTAGATGGGTTATTCACCCACCAACCAACGCACAGCAGCATGACCACCATTTTCACTCATGCGTAAATGAGGGAAAAGCCATTGTAAGGCTTGATCTGCATCTTCTGAAAATTTCCAAGGTGGGTTAATCACGAGTAAACCACAACCATTTAAACCAACTGGAGTATCATCTGGCCATACGCAAATTTCACAGATAAGCTGACGGCGAATACCCGTTTTAAACATTTTCTTTTCAAAACGTTCAATCATGGCACGGTCTTTAATTGGATACCAAACTGCAAAAACGCCAGTCGGCCATTTTTTATAAGCAGCTTGCAACAACTCAACGAGCTGAGGAAAATCTTTACGTTCAATTTCATATGGCGGGTCAATCATGACTAAGCCACGTTTTTCTTTCGGAGGAATTACACCAAGTAATCCTTCATATGCATCACGTTCGTGTAAACCCGCACGTTTATCACGAATGTTAAAATACAATTGCTGAAACACATCACGCTGCATTTCAAAAATAGTCGCTTTGTCAATATCACGCATGCCTTCGAGTGCAAACCAAGGTGAACCTGGATAAGCACCTTTACCTGAAACAGCACGCATATCTTCAACTATTTTAAGATATTGTTTTACGCCTTCAGGCGCATTACGCTTAATCGAATCGTCAAGCTTAACCAAACGATGGATACCCGTTAAGAATTCACCTGATTTTTGTGCTTGAGACGTAGATAAATCATATTTACCTGCACCACCATGGGTATCAATATATCGATAAGGTTTATCTTTGGCATTTAAACGAGCGAGCAGTTGAAGCAAAAGTACATGCTTCATAACATCGGCAAAGTTACCCGCATGGAAATGGTGACGGTAATTCATGTTGACAATTATTCCTCAATTCAGAAGATAGTTTAACATGAAAGAAAAAAGTATTCTTTAGCGTTGATGTGATCGTCTAAAATAGTAATGTTAATCAAACAGCTGTTTGATAGGAGCTATATGCAACAAACTTCTTTCTCCCAAACCTTAAATGCAACCTCATGGAATTTAGATTGCGTCCTAGATGATTTAAATGAGTTTGGCTTTGCTTTTATTGATCATGTCTACCCACCCGAATACGTCACAGCCTTAGCTGATGAATGCATATCGCATCTTGCCGAGTTTAGAGCAGCAGGCATACAAAATGGCGTTGTAAGTCATATTCGTAGCGATCATATTTTATGGATTGATGGACAACTTCCTATTGCTCAGCAGCACATCCAAACGCTACACAATCTATCCCAAGCATTAAATCAAGCATTTTATCTTGGCATTAAAGAGGTTGAAGCACATTTTGCTTGCTATAACGCTGGCGAATTTTATGCTTTACACCGTGATAATCCACAGCAAAAAAATGATCGTATGATTTCAACTGTATTTTATTTACATGAAAGCTGGGAAGACAATTTGGGTGGTGAACTTCGCCTACAAGATAAAAAGGGAAACTGGCACATCATTCAACCTTTGCCAAATCGTCTTGCGATTTTTCAAAGTGATGTATTACATGAAGTCTTGCTTTCAAAACAACAGCGCTTATCAATTACGGCTTGGTTACGTAGTGGCAACTCGATTTGGAATTCATAAGCCCTTTAAATCACTAAAAACAGCCTTATATAGTTAGGCATAACTGATGATTTTGGATCAATACATGTCGAATGAAACTAAACAAGTGATTGCTCGGATTGGTGAAACTGACCAACTGTATTTAGAAAATAATACGCCTGAACTTGCTTTAGAGCGAGCTGACTTGCGCTTGCAATTAGTCATGTTGAGTCATGTTCGTCAGGAACAGCTCCACTTCTTGCAAGAAGCAATTGTATTGCTAGAACAAGCGCGTATTGAATATGACGAAATGCCGCTAAGTTTATATTTAAACTTATCGTTGTATCTAGCCAAAGCATATATGATCTATTTTGAACTAACCAAAGAACAGCGCTTTGCTTTGATTACACAACAAATCTTAAAACCTTTGGCACACCATAACCATTTAGACATTTATTTTTTCCTTGCGTATGCATCAGCAGCTAAGCAAGAACAAGCAATGACACGCCACTGGTTACAAAAATATGTGTCATGTTTTGAATATGATCTAGAATTATTACAAGTTCATCCTGCTTTCAAATCAGTACGGATGGAAGACTGGTTTAAAGCCTTGATTCAAAATAAAGCTCACTAATGTGAGCTTTATTTTTTATAAATTATTATTTGGTGCTATCTAAATGTAGTTGTTGATTTAGCTCATCAACTACAATTGCCCATTCATCATCTTTATCTAAATGGCTTTTAAGAAAATCACGTTGTCCCGCACTCCAAAACGCTGCTTCATGTAATTTTTGATCTGCACTAAGTTGATGTGCTTGGACAAAAGTTTCAATACTCGCCTCATCAGCATCAAGACCTAACTGTTCAAATAAAAGTTCTAGTGTAGGTTGTTGCTCAAACATTTTTATTCTCCAAACTCATGCTTTAATTAAATTAATCTAAACATAAACAGTTATTCAATACATCTGTATGTCTATATTTTCTTGTAGTTTTTATGTGCACATACATAAAAAAAGCGCCCGAATTCAGGCGCTTTTTCAATTTATCAAAAAAGATAAATTAGTTCACCATGTCAGCAACTGCTGCACGCTCTTCTTCTAACTCGTTAAGAGTGAAGTTGATACGCTCACGGCTAAATTCGTCAATTTCTAAACCTTGAACGATTTTGTATTCACCGTTTTCAGTTGTTACAGGGAAACCGAACATTACGCCTTCAGGAATACCATAAGAACCGTCTGAAGGAATACCCATCGTTACCCATTTGCCGTTTGTACCAAGCGCCCAGTCACGCATATGGTCGATTGCAGCATTTGCAGCAGAAGCAGCAGAAGAAAGACCACGCGCTTCGATAATCGCAGCACCACGCTTACCAACGGTTGGAAGGAATACATCTTTGTTCCAAGCAGCATCGTTGATTTTGTCTTTCAAGCTTTCGCCATTTACATTTGCAAAGCGATAATCAGCATACATTGTTGGAGAGTGGTTGCCCCAAACAGTCATGTTTTCGATATCAGAAACAGCTACACCCGCTTTTTGAGCAAGTTGAGTTAACGCACGGTTGTGGTCAAGACGTAACATTGCTGTAAAGTTCTTCGATGGAAGATCTGGAGCAGATTTCATCGCGATGTAAGCATTGGTATTTGCAGGGTTACCTACAACCAATACTTTAACGTCACGGCTAGCAACTTCGTTTAATGCTTGACCTTGACCAATGAAGATTTCGCCATTTACTTTTAATAAGTCAGCACGTTCCATACCTGGACCACGTGGACGAGAACCTACCAATAAAGCATAGTCAGCATCTTTAAATGCAACTTTAGGATCATCAGTCCCGATCATGCCAGCCAATAAAGGGAAAGCACAGTCATCAAGTTCCATCATCACGCCTTTAAGCGCTTGTTGAGCTTTCTCAAATGGAACTTCAAGCAATTGTAAAATTACAGGTTGATCTTTACCTAACATTTCACCGCTTGCGATACGGAATAATAAGCTATAACCAATTTGACCAGCAGCGCCTGTAACGGCAACACGAACGGGTTGCTTCATGTGATATTCTCCAATGAGATGCGTTAGCACGATTGAAACATATTGTTATTCAATCGAATTATCATAAACGGCAAAGATTGTACTCTAAAGCGAACGCAGATGCATGTAAAAGAGAATGGATTTCAACAAAAGTCTGATAGAAAATACAAATAAAGGGCTAAAAAAGCCTAGTAACTACCTTTAATTGTAAAGTCATTTGGGCAACCCGTCACAATATGACTTGAACATTGCTTGTACTGACCATTCTTCTGATAACACACTCGAATTTCGGTTAAAACTGATTCAAACCGTGAAGACTGGCAAGTAAAACGAATGCCATTTGGTGGTAACGAAGGATTTAATTTCGTGAACTGTTGTCTAAGATTTTCTTTTTGAACATCAATCGTATTGGGACTTGTTAAATCTGATGGAACTTTTAAACGCTCAGCAAAATTAATTATTTTTCTAAAATATTGACTTGCATTCATGGGGACACATCCGCCAACCCCCTGCCAAAGCTGTACGCGAGCATTTTCATCAGGCATCACACGCGCCACGACTTTGGCTTGTAGCGGTGAAAGTTTCGCAGAACTTTTTGTTTCACACTCACGCCCTACTGGAACTTCAGGTAGCAAACTAGAAATCGTAAGTGAGTAACCTTCTAAACACTTGCGCTGTTTTTGTCGTGTTGAATCAAACGAACAAACCGCAGGCGTCATTTGAATATGCATGACATAACCTGCTATATCGGCATTGTCGGCTGCATATAATGGCGCACCAAATGAGAGCGCGAAATAACAGATCAATGTCTGTAACACGCTACGCATTTGGAACTTGAATGTGTTTATCGCTTTCATCAAATACAAAAACTTCATTGTTTTAAATTCAACATCTTTGTGCCTTAAGGTGTATTACGCACAGGAATTGTGCTCATACGTTTTTCAAGGGATTGCGGCCCCTGCCCAAGTAGCACTCCATAATGTGTTGCATTGGTCATGACATGTTTAACGTAATCACGCGTTTCAAGCAAAGGAATAGACTCTGTGTACTGATCAGCAGCCATCGTTTGAAAATCAGGCTGCCAACGGCGTGCTCGATTTGGGCCTGCGTTATAACCTGCTGTTGCAAGTACAGCATTGCCACTTAGCTGACTTTGAATCATTGAAAGATAATATGTTCCATAACGGATATTGGTGTTCATTTCACTTAATGCCGCAGGGTTATATGTTTCTCCCATCTGGCGAGCAACAAGTTTTGCCGTATTGGGCATGATTTGCATCAAACCACCAGCACCTACATGCGAACGTGCAGAAGTAACAAATCGACTTTCTTGGCGCATTAAACCATACGCCCAAGCGGGATCAATACCAGCATTGTAACTATGACTCGTCACATTACTACGATGCGGTGTAGCGTAGCGATAAGTATCGTTATGCTTTGATGTCGTACGATCCGCAGCATAAATAGCACGATCATACCACCCCATATCATGCGCGCGTTTGGCTGCTGCTAATAGTAGACCATCGTCATGTTGCAAATACGCCTGACGAACTGCCCAGTTCCATTCACGATTGGTATAACTTGCAGGCGCATTAATATCTCTTAATGCAAACGCACGTCTAAAATGAATATTTTGATTTAAGCGCTGTGCATCCTGAGCAGAAGGCTGCTCATTGTAAGGCTGATGGTTATAACGCTCACCAATACGATCTTTGGCAAGTAAGTTATGATAATCATCGCCACTTTGCGCTAGTTTGCGATAAATCTGTTGCGCGGCTTGCTTAGATGCTGCGTCAGAACGTTGCTCAGATGCACGTGCTAACCAATATTGCCAACGATCTTCTTGCTTTTGTGTCACTGACATCGCATCAATCGCTCGAATCAGACTTTCCCATGCACCAAAACGAATGGATTGACGAGCGTAAATCTCAGCTTCTTCAGGACTAAATGGATAACCATAACTTTGATCAAATGCATTCAGCACTTCACGATTAAAATTATTCTTCATTACCGTCGTACCACCAACATAACCAACGGTACGATATAAATATTTTTGAACAGCTTGTGGCGTATCTTGTGCCGCTCGCTGCACATTGCCAAGCGCATTGGTTAAGTCGTTATCAGCTATACGACCTAATGCAAAAATCAAATACGCATAATCAGCATCATTGGACTTAGGTGCATTCCAAATATATTCCAATGGATTGGATTGAATCTGATTGAGTTGAGCTAAAGATAAACTCAACCCCATAGTTTGTGCGGTTGCAATTGCTTGTCCAGACTGCCCAGCACGCAATAAAACCCACAAGCGCTGTTGACGATCTTGCGCTGTCATCAACGGACTCGACAACATCATTCGACCTAAACCTGTGCAAGATTCTGGCTGTGAGTCAGTCGCTAACCATACATCTTTATATTCAGCATAAACTAAAGCATCACCTGTTTGAGCACGAACTTGGGCAACGGCACAACTTTCCGCCTGATCAGGGTTAGTGACATAAGATAATACGGGCTTTGCTTCACTGAAATTTGCTTGTTTTACTTTTTCCTCAACATAATCAGCCGATAATTTTTCTGCCATTGCTGATTGAGGGTAACGTTGTGCAAAACTAATAATTGAAGCAGCAGGTTGAAATCCAAGATTACTATTCAGCTTCCAATATTCTGGATAATATCCCAACACATCATTTTGCATTTCATATTGATATTGATCGAGCAATGCCATATTGCTTGAATTTGCTGCACGCAGAGCATCATTAAATTGTTCGTCCAAGGCATAAACAGATGAACATGCAATCACACCACTCGCCGCCAACATACGACGGAAGCTTTTCTTATTATTCAATTTACGGGTAACGCTACTTATAAAATTATGTTGCTTGTTCATCTTCATCAATACATTTGCCTAATTTCGCCCTGCGATTATAGTTTAATAAGTCTAGCTTCTTACAATTGTTGTGTTATGTAACTTGCTGATTCATATTCATTAAAATTCACGTAATTTCATTCACAAAGTGTCCATTTTTGTCAGTTTTTTATTCTCTGCGCACATCAAAAAATACTGCTATAATCCGCGGTTTGTCTCAACCCACCTTGTTTAGGAGCCTGCATGACGGTTCAAACATTCATTCCAAGTGCTACACAAGCTGCCTCAGAAAACACTGTCACCCAGCCAACGCACACCACTAATGTTTCAATGAAAAAATTATATATTGAAACGCAAGGGTGTCAGATGAATGAGTATGACAGTCATCGTATGGCAGATTTATTAGGCGATTCTCATGGTTACGTACTTACCACGAATCCTAATGAGGCCGACATTTTATTGATGAACACTTGCTCGATCCGTGAGAAAGCACAAGAGAAAGTGTTTAGTGAACTCGGTCGCTGGCGTAAATTAAAAGAACAAAATCCAGAATTAGTCATCGGTGTCGGTGGCTGTGTTGCATCACAAGAAGGTGACAACATTCAAAAACGTGCGCCTTACGTGGATATGGTTTTTGGTCCACAGACTTTGCACCGCTTGCCGCAGATGTTAGATCAACATCATTTACAAGTTGAGAAGCCAAAGAAAGAAAAAATCAAATTAGTTGATATTTCATTCCCTGATATTGAGAAGTTTGACTTCTTACCTGAACCTCGTGTTGAAGGTTTTAAAGCATTCGTTTCGATCATGGAAGGTTGCTCTAAATACTGTTCATTCTGTGTTGTTCCTTATACTCGTGGTGAAGAGGTTTCTCGCCCATTAGATGATGTATTGGCAGAAATCGCGGGTCTTGCTGAAAAAGGTGTTCGTGAAATCAGCTTACTTGGTCAAAACGTAAATGGTTATCGTGGCGAAACTTTTGAAGGTGGTATCTGTACATTCCCTGAATTATTACGTTTAGTTTCGGAAATTCCGGGGATTGGTCGCTTACGTTACACCACATCTCACCCGCTCGAATTTTCTGATGACTTGATTCAATGCTACCGTGATTTGCCACAAATGGTTTCTCACTTGCATTTACCTGTACAAAGTGGTTCAAACGATGTGTTACAGGCAATGAAACGCAACCATACTATTGATGTTTATATTGATAAAATTGCCAAGTTACGCAAAGTACGCCCAGATATGCATTTATCGAGTGACTTTATTATTGGATTCCCTGGTGAAACTGATGCACATTTTGCTGAAACATTACAGTTCATCAAAGATTTAGATTTCGATCATTCGTACAGTTTTGTTTATTCAAAGCGTCCAGGTACACCTGCTTCTGAACTTCCAGATGACACGCCTGAGCAAGTGAAAAAAGACCGCTTGGCTCAAGTACAACAAGTCATTAAACAGTCAAGTATTGATAAAACTGATGCAATGCTCGGTAAGATCGAACGTGTACTGATTGAGAAAGTATCGGATAAAGATCCGAACGTTTTAATGGGTACAGCTGACAATACACGTTTAGTTACGTTTATCGGTGATGCAGCGTGGGTCGGACGTTTCGCAGAGATTGAGATTACTGAAATCAAAACTTTAAATTTAGTTTATGGAGAACTCTTGAATCTTGAACCTGACGTGGCGTAATGTAAGGGTATTCTTACAAGTCAACAAAAAGGGTTTCTCTTGACTGCAGCGATTCGACGTACAGTAACGTTCCCTGAGATTTCAATGGAACGTTTAAAAAGCATGCTCGGTGCGTATAACGGGCATTTAAAACAAATCGAACAACGTTTAGATGTCAAAATTACTCACCGAGGCGATGCTTTTTATCTAGACGGTGATATGGAAGCGGTCGAAAGAGCCGAAGCTTTGCTGCAGCGGCTCTATCAAGAATCAGAAATTTCGTCACAAATCAGTGCGGATTTACTGCACCTAATGATTCAGTCTTCGCAAACCGAACGTAACTTCGAATTGGTCGGCGAAGAAATGGATGAATATGATGCGCCAATTGATGTCTACTTTCAGACGCGCAAAGGGCGTATCAATCCACGCGGCGCAAATCAAAAGCGCTATGTCCAGCGTATTTTACAAAGTGATATTTCCTTTGGCGTCGGGCCAGCTGGGACAGGTAAAACTTATCTGGCTGTTGCTGCCGCTGTCGATATGTTAGAACGCAATGAAATCCAACGTATTCTACTGGTACGCCCTGCAGTTGAAGCGGGTGAAAAGCTTGGCTTTTTGCCGGGTGACTTAACTCAAAAAATTGACCCTTATTTACGTCCTCTCTACGATGCACTCTACGAAATGCTTGGTTTTGAAAAAGTTGCAAAACTGATTGAACGCCAAGTGATCGAGGTTGCACCTCTTGCCTATATGCGTGGTCGTACCTTGAATCATTCTTTCGTTATTCTGGATGAAGCACAAAATACTACACCAGAACAAATGAAAATGTTCCTCACTCGATTAGGCTTTGGCTCGCGTGCGGTCATTACTGGAGATGTAACACAAGTCGATTTACCTCGCGGACAACAATCGGGTTTAGCCCATGCGCTACGTGTACTTGAAAACGTACATGAAATTCACATCACACGTTTCCATTCCCGAGATGTTGTACGTCATCAACTGGTTCAAAAAATTGTTGAAGCTTATGAAGGCTGGGATAGCGAGCAGCAACGTATGTCTGCTGAAGCTCGAGCTGAACGCAAAGCAAAACAAGAAGCATTGGTTGCAGAAAATGATTCTGCTGCTGATGCCCAACACTCTTAGAAAACCTCCTCAATCCCCCTTTTATGGTGATGCTTTAGTCGCATTTTAGGGGGAAGATTTTAAGGATCTATTTTGAAAATCAATTTAAGTCTTCAACAGGACTTTCAAGCCTCTGAACTGCCACTCAAACGTGGTCAAATCAAAAAAAATATCGAAACTGCATTACGCCATGTTGGTTTCGATGTGGATTGTGAAATCGGCATTGCTTGTGTTGATCTTGCTGAAAGTCATGAACTCAACTTGCAGTATCGTGAAAAAGATAAACCAACAAATGTATTATCCTTTCCAAGTGATATTCCTGAGGAAATGTTATCTCTGCTTGATGCTGAACCACTGGGTGATTTAGTGATTTGTATTCCTGTTGTCTTACAAGAAGCAATTGAACAGCAAAAAACAGCAACTGATCATTTTACTCATTTATTGGTTCACGGTATTTTGCATCTCTTAGGTTATGACCATGAGACTAGTGAAGCTGATGCAGAAGAAATGGAAGCTTTAGAAATCGAAATCTTAAAGAAACTTGGTGTTGCAAATCCATACCAAGCGGATGAGATCTAGTGGGAATACTATGTATATCGTTATTTTCAAGGCTGAAATCAAAAAATTAGATTCTGATTACATAGAGATGGCTCAGAAATTAAGAGATAAAGCTTTAAATGAATACAATTGTATAAAGTTTGAAGCGTGTAGTGAAAATGGTTTTGAAATCGCGCTTTCTTATTGGAAAGAACTTAATGATATACAACGTTGGCATCTCGATACTGAACATCAAATCGCACAGCGCTTGGGAAAAGAAAAATGGTACCAAAACTTTAGCGTTGAAATCTGTAAATTAGAGCGTGCTTATCATAGCTAATCTAATTGTGAATAAGATCAAACTTATCCACAATTTAATAAAAAACGGCTTGTATTAAGCCGTTTTTTATTTCACAGGATCTTAAAATTGATAACGTAAAGTGAGTGTTGCATTACGTGGTGCACCTTGGGTGATCTGTCCATACGCAGGGAAAACACCATAATATCCTTTATCAAATACATTATTGACATTCAATTGCGCGGAAAAATCTTTATTAATTTTATATTTTGCCATCAAATTAACTAAAGCATATGAACCTTGCTCAATTCTAGGATTTGCTCCTGCTGGTGCATTACTAGCGATCACATAAGTATCACTTTGCCAATTTACCCCTCCACCAACACTTAGATCACTCCACTTTCCTGGAAGTTGATAGGAAGTATAAGTTTGAATCAATTTACGAGGAAGTTGAGTATTAATATCAGCATCATTAACATCTGTTGCTTTATATTGACTATAACCAGCGGTTACATTCCAGTTTGGAGTCACTTGTCCACTAACTTCTAGCTCAAAGCCTTTACTTTCAGCACCTTTCGCAGCCTTATAATATGTTTCTAAAGTCCCATTTGGTCTTTGTATTTGCCCTACTGCTTGTGCGAGGTTATCTTGTTTAATATCGAATAAAGCTAAAGAGCCATTCAAACGATTATCAAACCAAGATGACTTTAAACCGATTTCGGTACTATTCCCCTTAATCGGATCAAGATAATTATTATTGAAATCTCTTTGATCTTGCGGCTGGAAAATACTCGTATAACTAGCATAAGCTGAGTAATTCTGATTAATGTCATAAATCAATCCAGCATAAGGAATAAATTCGTGTTCATATTTAATCTTACTCGCAGTTGAACCTAAATCTTTCTCATAATCTGTAACACGACCACCAATAATTAACTTTAGCGGATCGAGTAAAGATAGTTGAGTTGCTGCAAAAATCGCATTTTGCTTTACGGTATAACTTTCTGAAGGTGTCCATGCACTCCAAATAGGCTCTGGAAGCGAAGCATTCCAATCATAAATACTGCCCACGGCTTCAGTTGTACCAGATCGACCTAATGCTTCAAACTCTTGATTTGAATATTGATAACCAACTACAGCTTTATGATCTCGACCAAACAAATTAAATACCCCATCTGTTTGCAAGGTAATATTATCTTGATCGACATTCACCTTATACGAACCAGCAAAGCCAGATAAACCTAAGCCTGTGGTTTTGTCAGGATTGCCAGAAACATAAAATAATTTTGACTCAGCCTCTCTTTTGCCATGAGCATAAGAAAGCTTCACATTCCAATCATCATTAATTTTTTGAGTTAAATCTGCAAACCAATTGGTGTACTTCACATTCCAACGTGTCCAATCCTGCGTTGTTGTTGCACTTTTCGATAAATGAGTTCGCGAACCATCACTAAAGAAAACAGGTAAGCCTCCCCACATTGGACCACGAGGGTCATCCTCTTGATAACTGACTCCTGCTGAAAGTAAAGTTGACTCAGTTAAGTCAGCCTCTCCTGTCAGTAACAGCGTTAAACGCTCTTTACTCAATAAATCGGTAAAACTGTCACCTTGCTCATATTGTGCAACCGCACGCCCACGTAGTGATCCCGAATCATTCAAACTATTCGCAATATCACCCATAACACGATAATTATTCCAACTCCCTCCACTTACTTCGATATTTGCAGCAGGCTCTTTACTCGTAGCGCGCTTACGAGCCATATTTATCGCAGCAGAAGGATTCCCAGCACCAGTCGTTAATCCTGTTGCTCCACGTACTACCTCAATATGATCATAAATTGCCGTACTAGAAAAAATCTCTCCAGAAGACCAAGGTAAGGAATATGTTGTAGGTATTCCATCAATAATATAGTTATCAACAACAAAACCACGCGAATACAAACCACCACGATTTGTTTCATAACGGTTTACGGTAATACCCGTTACATTTTCAGCGACCTCAACTAAAGTTGTTAGCCCTTGATCTTGCATACGTTGTTGGGTTACAACCGAAACAGATTGAGGAATTTCTTTTAAAGTCAAATTTAAAGGTAATGCAGTCGACGATTTTTCTACTGTATATGCTTGTTTTAAATTTTCACTTTCCGCTTGTATTTTAATAGTTGGCAACTGAGCAGTACTTTCTGTACTTGACTCAGCGTAAGCAACTGATGGTAAAAGTACAGCCATAGCCAATACCAGTGGATGTGTTTTAAATACTTGTCTCGATGGATGTTTATGCATGCAGATAGATCCTTATCGCAAGGTCAAAAGATTTGAAAGCCACCACACCTCGCTCCCCCACAAGAAAAATTCTAAAAAGCAGGATGTACAGATTCCAAAGGAGATTGAACAAAAAATACATTGCAAATGATAATTATTTTTATTATCAATTCAAGTTAATAAGATTAAAAATAATTCATTGTTTTTTAATTATTAAAATTTAATTTCACTAATATTAAAAAATATCCTTATGATTTTTATTGCTTTTTATTTTTAAAATTCACAATAGCAAATTCCAATAAGCAAATTAATGTACTTCAAACTCAGCATCAACAGGATCAAAACGCCATGTCCGAATAATTCTCAATTCAGAAATGTCTTTCATATTGGCATCAAAATGTCCAAACGGTGCACCACGACGAACAGAAGCTTTAGCTGCTTCATCTAAAATAGAATGACCCGAACTTTCAATTAAGCGAATCGCTCGAATTCCACCTTGCGCATTTAGAATCACCATTAAGCGAACTTCACCAGCGAGTCGTTGCTGTTTCGCCTCATCTGGATAATAACGGTTGCCATATAGTTCTACTTTTTGGCGGAATTTATCAAGATAAGCGGCTGAAGCATCTTGTTTAGCCTGAATGCCATCCACTGTTTTAATGCGTTGCTTACGGCTAAAATTTTGCTGACGTTGTAAATACTGTGCTTCTAAACTTGCGACCATCGCAGCTTTTGCTTGAAACTGGCTTTGTAAATCATCCAAAGCTTTTTTACGTTCAGTTTCTTCTGACTGCTTTTGCCAACTGAGCACAGTCATTAAAACTTTTTCTTCAAATTTTAATTCACGTTTCTGCTGTATCTTTTCCAAACTTTCTAGTTCAGTCTCACCTGTAGTCGCATCTGCTTGCATCGGTGAAGGCATATCACTCGACATCCGATGTGCTTCACGGAAATCACCTGAACCTTTTTGATCGGCTTGTGCAAGAAAATCAGCATCTTTCACTTTGTCTTGACTTGTACGGACGGTGACTGCAATTTCTTTGGTCGAGGTATCAGACGGCGATGGCATACCAAACTGAATCGCCAGCACAGCTCCATGCAGCAGCATTGCAACCGTAACAGCTCCTACAAAGATTGGATCTTGCCACCAATGAGGAGATAGTTCAGAACGAAAATTTATTTTATTCCACATGCGATTTAAGCGACAAAAATGTCCCTTCCCCAACGGTGGCAACCGTATAAAAACCAAACCAATATTCAAAAAATTACAAAAATGTGATCCACTTATATTTACAGTGTGTCCATACCATCATTTTATGAAAATGTAGCAATTAATTTTGCTACACTGCAAGTCAGAAATTTATTTTTATTTTTTAGTGAATACAAAGATCGTGACGCCGTTATCTAAAACACTTCACTTTCTGGAACAACTTTTATGCAAACGCTAATTTCATCTGTTGTTAAACGTCTACGAAAAGTTTACCTAAAAGCAGAAGAATTCATCGAAGAAGAAAGAGAATTTTCGCTTTCACAAGTTTTTGTGAACGCAACGATGGAACGCTATGTCGTTGAGAAAGTTGAGATCATCAAAGATCTACATGCAGACCTTTATGATGGCTGGTTACGCCTTTACGCTACAATTGATGTAAAAGGTTTACACACTACTTTATCTGTTGATTTAAAACTTCTTCAGATGGAAATGAACAAAGATGTGCAATTGATGGTCTTTGAACAAATCAGCAACACCCAAGTCATCGAAGCTGAATTCAAAAACATTTTTCAAAAATGGGGCTTTTATATTGCGATTTGGTATTTTCAAAAGTTTAAAGATGAAGATCCTTTAGGCAAAATTCTAGAACATTTTGAAGTTGTCACAGTAAAAGATGAATTGCTCTATCTTGATCTCAATCGCTGGTTTAGCAAGAAACCAAGCATTATTGAGACTTTAAGCAAAGTTCATGTTAATCGTGCCCGAGTACGCCCTGCTGAATTAATCGTTTGGGGGAATGTCAACCTTGCGGCTATTTTGTCCCCCTCAAATCATGAGTATGACGATGATGAATTAGATGACACCGTTGTCACCCCAATTCAGCAAAAAGATCCCAAAAAATAATTTTCCAAGTTTTGAGTGGCTTTTAAGTTTCCAATTGATGCCACTCAACTCATCATCTTCATGATTTATACGAAAAATTAACAAGCGCTTAGTAAAAAACCTGATCTTTTCTTCATAATCTACAGGCATAATAACTAGTAATCGTAATGATAAATGAATGATTTATTTGAATGGTCGTTCAAAGGATATAGTGTTATGACAAAGAATTTATCAAAAGCTCTAGGTATTACTACAGCGACTTCTGCTGTAATTTTATGTGCAAGTTTATCTAGTCATGCATTTGCAATGGCACCGTTCCAAGCGAGCTACCAATTTAGCTATAATAATAAAAACCTAGGTTCAGCGACACGTACGCTTTCTCAGCAAGGAAATAATTGGACATACAAGTTTGCTGCAAAAGCAGGGGGTATTGCCTCGGCAACAGAAACCAGCCAATTTAATTTTGCTAATAACAAAATTACTTCGCAGAAATTTACACGTAGTAGCAAAATCTTAATTCACAACAACACGATGAATATCAACTTCAATCCAAGCAATAAAACGATTAGTACGCAAAAAGATGATCAGAAACGTTCATTTGCTTGGCAAGCTGGTGTTT
The DNA here is from genome assembly GCF_000241225.1 of Acinetobacter sp. NBRC 100985. NCBI lineage: Bacteria > Pseudomonadati > Pseudomonadota > Gammaproteobacteria > Moraxellales > Moraxellaceae > Acinetobacter > Acinetobacter sp. NBRC 100985. The sequence goes on from NZ_BAEB01000004.1 coordinate 17,037, forward strand.
TGGATGAGCTCAATGCAGAGCTACAAGTTCGTGAAGATTTGAAAAATGGAAATACGCTGCAAACCCGCTATTTTATTGCGGATGCGAAAGCAGTAGATGAGCGTCGTTTCGTTAAACAAGGCACTGAGAACGTTAAAACTAGTTATGGGACATTTAGTACCATTAAAGTTGTTCTTTTACACGACAAACCTGAACGTAATACAATTTTCTGGTTAGCGCCAAAACTTGATTATTTACCGGTCAAAGTGACACATAATGATGGTAAATCTTCATATGGTTTATTATTGACTGGCTATTCAGGCAAAACAAACTAAGCATCTGGTCAATTTTGGCTTGCAATTTTTCGGATGCTTTTTAAAATATGCCTTTGCTTAAACAAGCATCCGATTAGAGGATTCTCCCGTGTACGCTTTAGAACAGAAAATCTTAAATGAAGGTATCGTTCTATCAGATCAGGTTTTGAAAGTTGATGCTTTCCTAAACCACCAAATTGACCCTGTATTAATGCAACAGATCGGCAAAGAGTTTGCTGCTCGCTTTAAGGACGCAGGGATCACTAAAATTATTACAATCGAAGCTTCAGGCATCGCTCCAGCAATTATGGCTGGTTTAGAGCTTGGTGTTCCTGTAATTTTTGCTCGTAAATATCAGTCATTGACACTGAAAGATGATCTTTACCGTTCTAAAGTGTTCTCGTTTACTAAACAAACTGAAAGTACGATTGCAATTTCTAACAAGCATATCAACTCAAGCGACAAAGCACTTGTGATTGATGACTTCTTAGCAAATGGTCAAGCTGCTTTAGGCTTAATTGACTTGATTCATCAAGCTCAAGCTGAAGTAGTTGGTGTTGGTATTGTGATTGAAAAATCGTTCCAACCAGGTCGCGATGTATTACTTGAAAAAGGTTACCGCGTTGAATCTTTAGCACGTGTTAAATCTTTAACTGATGGCAAAGTAACATTTGTGACTGAATAAAAATCTGAGTTTAGTCTTAAAAAGCGGATGATCATTTCATCCGCTTTTTTATTGAAAATTAACAACAATCCCAATTATATAAAACCTTAGAAAAGTCTAGCTTCTTTAAATCCTCTGGATGAATAAAGAAATTTCCTACTCCCGAATCGCCCCACATAATCTCATTCTTAGCATCATCCGTATCCAGTTGGAATAACAATACATAATCTCGAATAGCTTTGTTATAACCGCGCGGATCACTCTGCGTAAAATAAGGATACCCCCCTAAACGATGACCTGTTGAAGCTAAGTTTTCACTGTAAGCTTCATAAAACTCATCTGATCCATCCCCAATATTAAATCCTTCATCTTCGGTGCTGATGGGTTGCATCGTTAAGCTGAATTCTATTGCATATTGCCCCGTGAATGGCAGCAAATACTCCTCATCATCCAATTGAATATCAGAAAAATCCTGTTTTAACTGTTTCATATCTTCAATCACCTGATCAAAATATAAAACCCTAAAACCAGATTGCTGTTGCTGGTCATCAAAGTTCATCCCATACAAATCATCAGTCGCAATATAAAACTGCAAAATGCCCTGACTTGGGAAATCAGGTAAATTCGGAATTTCAGCAAAATTAAACTGTGCCAATAACGCCAGTGGATTTCCATTCGAGTCGATAGGATAAGCCATATCTAATGGTAAGTAGGGTTGCCCTCCTACTTTGCTTTGCCACAATGAAAGCCGGTCACAACTTTTTAAATTCATTTGTACTGTGGGTTTTAAAGTCGCCTCAATTTTTTCTTTATAAGATTTCAATACTTCAGGCAACGCTTCAAAGGCAAAATTCATGTTATCTATTTCCCATCTCATTATTTATAGAATGCAATATAAAACAATGGACTAAACTTAAAAAGAAGTGGAGCGAACCAAACGACAATTACTGTCGCAAACACATTCGTTCATTATCCTTCCAATCACTGACCTTCGTCCTCTAAATAAGTTATATAAATTCTGCTAGAATCAACCCGACCAAACGTAATGATAGGCATGACGATGCAAACCTACCTGAACCTTTTACAACATATCCTAGACAACGGCGGCGACAAAGGCGACCGTACTGGTACAGGAACACGTTCAGTATTTGGTCATCAAATGCGTTTTGATTTATCTAACGGCTTCCCACTACTCACCACAAAAAAAGTACATTTCCGCTCAATCGTCATTGAGCTACTTTGGTTTCTTAAAGGTGATACCAATGTTCAATACTTAAAAGACAATAAAGTGACGATTTGGGATGAATGGTCTACAGCAGAACAAACTGCTCGCTTTGGTCGCCCTGAAGGCGAACTTGGACCTGTGTATGGCCATCAATGGCGTAATTTTGGCGCGACACAAAATGAAGACGGCAGCTATCAACAAAATGGCTTCGATCAAATCAAATGGCTTGTCAATGAAATCAAGACCAATCCCAATTCACGTCGTCTAATCGTTTCTGGTTGGAACCCAAATGAAGCAGGTAAAGTGGCATTACCACCTTGCCATACTTTGTTCCAATTCTTCGTACAAGACAATAAACTTTCATGCCAACTGTATCAACGAAGTGCTGATGTATTCCTAGGTGTTCCATTTAATATTGCGAGTTATGCCCTACTTACACATATGATTGCGCAAGTATGTGGTTTGGGTGTTGGTGACTTTGTCTGGACAGGTGGCGATACACATTTATATGCCAACCATTTTGAACAGGCACAATTACAACTTAGCCGTGAGCCGCTACCGTTGTGTCAATTAAAATTAAATCCGGAGATCACTGATATTTTCGACTTTAAATTTGAAGATATTGAAATCGTAGGATATGAATCACACCCAGCGATCAAAGCACCTGTTGCAGTTTAAGTAGATTAGAGAGAAAACATATGACATGGCAAGGCACTGAAGTTGTTCACGTAGTTGCGATGGATAAAAATCGCTGTATCGGCAAGGGAAATGCATTGCCGTGGCATATCTCTGCTGACTTAAAACACTTCAAAGCCATTACCCAAGGTGGCGTAGTAATCATGGGTCGTAAAACTCTCGAATCAATGGGACGTGCTCTGCCGAATCGTGTAAATTGGGTGATTACTCGTGACACCGAATGGCTGTTTGATGGTGTTAAAGTTGCACATACAATCGAAGATGCAATGAATGGTGCACTTACAGACGCACAACACGCAGAGAAAGCGTCATTATTTATTATTGGTGGTGGAGAGATTTTCACACAAACCCTTGCGATTGCAGATCGACTTGAATTAACGCATGTTGACCTAGATGTACAAGGCGATGCGCATTACCCGCAAATCTCTGAGGATTTCAAGAAAGTAAACTCAGAACAGCAGATTGATGAAAAATCGAATGTAAGCTTTGAGTTTGCGACCTACCAAAAATAAAAATGGATCGCGCATCATCATGCATAACATTGGATCACGAGAGTTTTTTATTGCTTTAGGTATCGGGCTTTTACATAGTCTATTTACCTTGTTCGTGGTCCTTTCAAGCTTTTGGTTATGTCTTGCTCTATGGATTCAACAACCACTTGGTTCTCTTCTCAGCCGTATTACAATTATTCTTTGGGGCTTATTTGCACTCAGCCTAATTGGTGTTTACGTCAGTGGACACCTGATTAGTCGGCGTACAGACATCATTATTTATTGCTGTGCTTTTGCTCTTGCATTGATTTGGTATTTTTCTTTAGATGCAAGACAAGATCGAGACTGGGATCCAGAAGTTGCAGAACAGCTCAGTTATGAAAAGCATGGCGATACAGTAACACTTCACAATGTCCGCAATTTTAACTGGCATGCCGATGGCAGCTATGACATCCGCTGGGAAGATCGTACTGTTGATTTAAATAAAATCACAGGTGTGAATGTAATTACCTCCTACTGGATGGGGCCACAAATTGCACACACGTTGGTCAGTTTTGATTTTTCGGATCAAAAACCATTAGTGTTTTCTATTGAGATACGCAAAGAAAAAGGTGAAGCATTTTCGGCAATCGGTGGCTTTTTTCGAAAGTATGAACTGAGCTTAGTTGCATCGGACGAAAAAGATATCGTCTATACACGTAGCAATATTCGCCATGAACAAGTCTATTTATTTCCTATAAAAATGCCTGCAACAGAACGCAAAGCATTATTTATTGAGTATTTACACCAAGCCGATGAGTTACGAGCAGAAGCGAAATGGTACAACACCCTGACCAGTAACTGTACAACACTTGTTTTCGACATGGTACAAGCCATTAATCCTCAACGTCTACCAAAAGACTATCGCCTCCTTGCTTCGGGTTATTTACCTAATTATCTATACGACCTTCAGGCACTTAATCAAAGTGTGAGTATGAAAGAATGGTATCGCTTAGCGCATATCAATCCCCGTGCAGAAAAATATGATCAGCAGTCCAATCAAAGTAGTGAATATTTTTCAAAAACGATTCGTGCTGGATTGCCAAAAACTGAGTGACTTTTCAACTAATTTTATTAAAATCATCTTAAATTTTACAAAAGGATACTGAATGCTCAACTCTAGTTCATGCTTTTTTATTTAAATAATAATCATAGAAACACAACAATTTGGATTTTAGATCTTATGTTAAAAACATTATTAACATCTTGTACTTTAGCGGTTGCAGTTGTCATGACAGGTTGTGCGACAACCGATTCCCTTCAGACCTCACCACAAGCGTCTCAAAAACAAAGCATTGATCTGTACAACCGTACTTGGATTGCAACACAGATTAATGGCGTTGAAGTAAAAAGTAATGATCTTTCAGGTAAACGACCTGCTATTCAATTTGATGCAAAAGAAAAACGTTTCTTTGGTGCAGATGGTTGTAACCAAATCCGTGGTAGCTTTGAAAGTCAAGGCTCTATCTTACGTCTAGGGCCAATTGCATCAACCATGATGGCATGTATCGGTAATGATAACAGCACGCTTTCTCGCCAGTATGCAAATGCTTTAGCGAGTACGACAAATTATGAGCTTAAAGGTCATGAACTGAAATTCCTTGATGCTTCAGGTCGCGTTTTAGTCACTTTTGTGACAGTCATTCAACCTTTGCCTTAATTTCTTAACCAAAGTAAAAGCCCGTTTCAAACACGGGCTTTTACTTTGTTAGGACTTCGTTTACTTTATTAGTATTCTTAAAATTAAAAATTGGGGAGTTTTATGCAACAAGCTTTATTTGGTGGTGGTTGTTTTTGGTGTGTAGAGGCTGTATTTCTACAACTTAAAGGCGTTGAAAAAGTCGTAAGCGGTTATGCTGGTGGCATTAATCAAAACCCGACCTATGAACAGGTTTGCCAAGGTACCACTCAACATGCTGAGGTTGTCTTAATTGATTTTGATGAGCAGCAGATTAGTTACACTCAATTGTTGAATGTATTTTTTACAACACATGATCCTACAACACTAAACCGCCAAGGCAATGATATTGGTACCCAATATCGATCAGTTGTTTATTACTTCAATGAAGAACAAAAGCAACAAGCAGAGCAAATCATTCACAGCTTAGAAGATGAAGGGCTCAATATCGTAACGGAACTTAGCCCTGTACCAACCTTCTACCCTGCTGAAGAATATCACCAAAACTTTTATGCGCGGAATCCTTCACAAGGTTACTGTAACTTCAGCATTCCACCAAAGCTTTCAAAATTGCGCTCGAAATACCTTGATCTACTCAAAACAGATTAGGCAAAAAAAAGCAACTCACATCGAGTTGCTTTTCCTTTGTATTTTTTAATGTTAGTTTTCACTAACAAAAGCAATATCACTTAAACCAGCTTCACTGGCGCGAGACATCACTTGTGCAACCGTATCATATTTTGATTCTTTATCTGCACGTAATTGCACAGTCGGCTTATTCTCTGCTTGACCCGCTTCTTGGAAACGCTTTTCTAGCTCTTCTAAGCTAATAATCTTCGCATCCCAAGCAACCTCACCATTTTGATTAATACTAATCGTAATCGCTTTTGGTGGTGGATCAACAATTTCAGCAGTGGTTTTTGGCAAACTTAATGGAATTGATGGGTTAGCAACCGTTGCTGTGACTAAAAAGATAATCATCAATACCAACATAATGTCGATCAGAGGAATGAGATTCATCTCATTCATGCCACTGTCGTGGTCTTCACCCAATTGAAAGCCCATTTTAAGCTTGACCTCCAACTAAACTTTGTTGAGTTGCTTTAGTTTCTGTCTTTGCCGTTGTTTCTTGCTGCAACATAGTATCAATTAACAAGCTATGTGCTTGGTCTTGCAAGTCATGCGCTAAACCACGATTGAAACGTACACAAATGTTGTAAGCCAATACTGCTGGAATCGCAACCGACAAACCTAAACCCGTCATGATCAATGCTTCACCAACAGGTGTTGCAACTTGAGCTAAACCAGCCTGACCACTCGTACCTACAGCGACAAGGGCATGGAAAATACCCCAAACTGTACCAAACAACCCGACAAATGGTGCAAGCGAGGCAATTGTTCCAAGAACCGAAACACCTTTTTCTGCTTGAGATTTTTCAGCAGAGATTTGACGAAGAAGTGCTTGTTCAGCAACTGCTTTACGCTGCTCAAAAGTCAACGGCTGCAACTTAGCTTTTAATCCAGCCAAAGCTTGAGCAAGTTGAGCATAAGCCTGTTGTTTTAATTGGCGAGTTCCTAATAAGCGCAGAATAAAAATTGTCCATGTCGCAATCGACATTGCTAGAAGGATGAAATACAGCGTTTTACTTACTGCATCTGCGTGTTGCCAATAAACTGAAAAGTTCATATACGAACTCCTACTTAATAATAAAATTCAATCTGCTGATGCCTTTACTTTTTGACAACGCTTGCGTCAAATCCTTGTCGGATCACAAATGGAGTAATAATGCCATCTAGCTTATATGGTTTAAACCTAGCAGCATAAGTCTGCTTAACCACATAAGCATCAAACTTCTCATTACCAGTTGAGTTTATGATCTTCACATCAGTTATCTTTCCAGTACCATCTGATGTAATTTCGAGCACAATAACTTTCAGCCCATCTTCTGGCTTAAAGTAATACGCAACTTTATCGTCAGAAATTTTTGGTGATCTGCTCCAAGAAACATCCCCAGAGCTCACCTTTCTAGGTTTATTGCGATTTGCCTGATCTCTTAAAGCTTGCTCACGCGCTTGCTGTTCTCTCAATGCCTGTTCGCGAGCTTGCTGATCTTTTAAAGCCTGTTCACGCTGCAGTTGCTCAAGTCTTTGCTTTTCTAAATCTTGCTGTTTCTTTAACTTCTCTTGAGTATCATCCTGCTGTACCACTTTCGGCTCAATTTTTTGCACTTTCTGAGAAATAACTTTTGGTTTTTCTACAGGAGTTGGCTCAACCTTCTTCTCTACAGGTTTAGGTTCTACCTTAGGCTTAATTGGCTCTATTTTCGCAGGTGGCGGCGGAGGCGGTGCCTCTTCCGGTTTAATCTTGACGAATTTAACCTTTAACGGCTCTTTCTCGACGGGCTTAAGCTCCATCGTTTTCATGTGGCTAACCGCCCACAGAACTCCTACATGTCCAATCACAACCGCAACAAGGGCAGTGATGATTTTCTTTTTCATCGAGTGTGGTGTGTTGAATGTCGCAGGAGATTGACTCATAAGAATCTAAGTACCTATATAGATGGTGACGTTCCTATAAAGTAAAAAACGATTTCACTCATCGGATAGAACAATGAAAGTGCCGTAATAATAAATGAGAAGTGTTTTCATTTGCAACTATTTTTTGTGATGGTGACTAAATTTATTGCTCAAACCACACTCAGCATAAACAAATGTTATAACATAACAACAATAGCATAAAAAAAGCATGCTGATTTAGCATGCTTTTTCATCGAGTATTTCTTTGTTAGAAAACTACTGTTTTATTGCCATCAACAATAATACGGTCTTCTAAATGCCATTTCACAGCGCGTGCTAACACATTACGCTCAACATCTTCACCAAGCTCACGTAATTGCTCGACGTTATAATCATGGCTTACACGCTCAACGTCCTGCTCAATAATTGGACCTTGATCTAGATCAGCAGTGACATAATGTGCAGTTGCACCAATAAGCTTCACACCTTTTTCATAAGCTTGCTTATAAGGATTTGCACCAACGAAAGCAGGCAAGAATGAATGGTGAATATTAATAATCTTCATTTCCCATTGCGAAACAAAATCTTCACTTAGAATTTGCATATAACGCGCAAGGATCAACAAATCATTACCTTGCATCATGTCATTGATTTGTGCATAAGCTTCGACTTTGTTGTCTTTATTCACAGGTACAACATGGAACGGAATACCAAAATTCTCAACCGCTTCACGTAAATCAGGATGATTAGAAACAACCTGTGTAATCTCACATGGCAATGAACCACGCGCGTGACGCCATAACAGCTCTAAAAGTGCATGATCGACTTTAGAAACCAAAATACCGACTTTTTTCAGTTCATTGACGAAAGTCAATTTCCACTGCATTTCATAACGTTCAGCAACATTTGCGGCAAATGTTTGCATCAACGCTTCTTTACGAGACTGCAAATGATCAAGTTCAAATTCAACACGCATGAAGTAACGTCCGCCTTGAGCTTCTGTCGCGTATTGATCAAGTGCGGTAATGTTTGCTCCCTGATGATACAAAAAGCTCGATACAGCTTGCACGATCCCCGGCTTGTCTTCACAAGTAATCAGTAATCGTGCTGTATTGGCAGTAGTCGTGTTCATGTGGTTAATATCACTTATTCAAATCAAATTAAAATCAAGCCGAGCATTCTAGCCCTTTTTTGCCTCAGACTAAATAGCTAAGGGCTACTCGTCGTCATTTTTAAGATTAGATAAGCTTGCAAATAACTCTGATGGACCAAGCGACTTCAATAATTGCTCATAAGTCTGACGGCTTTCACCCATCAAATATGGACCCTCTAAGAACACCATTTGACGCAACGCCTGCCAAACCCACTTTTCCTCTAAGCGATTATTATCGCTAATATGGCCTGACATATACAAAAAGTTAGTCCAGTTGGTTAAGACGATCCACAAGTTGATGATCAATGCTTCGATTTCAGAATCTGTCATTTTCATCAAACCTGCATCAACGAAAGCACGATAAATCCGTTGACCTTGTTGCATCACTTGCCCAGCAAAACGCGGGTAAATTTTTCTAAAGTCTTCATTATTTTCAACTAGATGATAAACATCACGATGAATGAAGCGATAAGCCCATAATTGATTACTCAATACTTGGAAATAACTAATTTTATCGTTGGCATTCAATGGGCGATCAGTAGGTAATGCCAGCATTTCCAGTGTTTCCGCCTGATACTGCTGCGCCAACTCTTTAATAATTTCTTGCTTGTTACGAAAGTGATAATACAAATTGCCAGGGCTAATACCTAACTCAGCAGCAATATGATTTGTCGTGACTGAGCGTTCACCACGCTCATTAAACAACTGCAAACTGATCTGCAAAATTCTATCTTTTGTTTTGTTTGGCTTAGCTTGTGACATTGAATTAACCATCTATAACATTATCAATAGGTTATAAAACAAACCTATAAAGCGACTTGACACTTTAGAGTATTTACTCTAAAAATTAAAAATAATAAGCTTTCTTTTGGTCCACTCCTATGAACAGTCAAACAAAAACAACCGCTATGACACCTCATGTTGATGTGAAACGGCTACATGATTTGCTTGAGCAGCAAAAAGCGGCTTACCAACGCCATCCTGTACCGAGCGCAAAAGAACGTATTGAACGCTTAGCTCGACTTAAAAATATCTTGGTAAAGTATCAAGATCAATTTGCTAACGCAATTAGTCAAGATTATGGCAATCGTGCAGTGATGGAAACCAAAATTGGTGAAGTTCTTACTTGTTTAGAGCATATCAAATACTATAGCAAGAACTTAACCGAATGGATGAAACCATCTAAACGCCATATCAGCATGTTACACCAACCAGCAAAAGGCTGGGTAGAATATCAACCACTCGGTGTTGTTGGTGTGATTGCACCTTGGAATTATCCATTGCTGCTTTCTGTTGGCCCATTGATTTGTGCATTGGCTGCAGGTAACCATGCCATGATTAAAATCTCAAGTGCATCATCAAACTTTGGTTATGTACTTGAAAATGCACTTTCTGAAGCGTTCCCGCAAGAACTGGTTGCAGTTGTAAATGGTGGTGGTGTAATTTCAGATGCATTTAGCCATCTTGCTTTTGATAAAATGATTTTTACTGGCTCTACTTCTGTTGGTAAAACGGTGATGGCCGCTGCTGCTCAAAATCTTGTTCCTGTCATTTTAGAATTAGGTGGTAAATCACCTGCTCTTGTTCATTCTGCAATGAACATTCGCGATGTTGCACAACGTATCGCTGTAGGTAAACTCTGGAATGCAGGTCAAACATGTGTTGCACCTGACTATATGTTCCTACCTAAAGGTAAAACTGCTGAGTTCACTAAGCACTATAATGACTTTGTGAATACCATGTACCCAACGCTACGTGACAATAAAGACTACACCTCTATTGTTAATGACAAGCAGTACAATCGCTTACAAGGTTATTTAGAGGACGCTCAAGCTCAAGGTGCAAATATTGTTGAGCTAAATAACAAAAAAGAGTCATTGACTGACGTTCGTAAGATTGCCCCAACCTTATTAACAGATGTAACGACTGACATGGAAATCATGAAGAATGAAATCTTCGGTCCTATTCTGCCAATTTTAGAATACGAACATATCGAAGATGCAATTCAATTCATCAATAGTCGTCCTCGTCCGTTAGCATTCTATTATTTTGATATCGACAGCGCGCGTGCAGAATATGTTGCAAGCCGCACTCATTCAGGTCACTTCGGGATTAACCAAACATTGACCCACGTCGCGCAAGACGATCTTCCATTTGGCGGTATCGGTGCATCTGGAATGGGTAAATATCACGGTAAAGAAGGTTTCTTTAGCTTCTCACACGAACGCTCAATGATGTCAAATCCTGTAAGTCCTAAACTTTACAGTTTAAAATTCATCCTTCCGCCGTATAATAAAGCGATGCATAAAGTGCTTTTAAAAACACTATTCCGCTAAGCTGATCAAGGCATGATCTATCACACTAGATCATGCCCTGTTTTTACCAAATTCGCTTGTCTTTTAATCGTATTTTTGGTATAAAACGCCCCTTGAATGATTTCATCCGTTTACTTGAATGGCTAGTTGCACGAATCAGTGCTATATGAACTAGCAATGGAGTTCACCATGTCTAAGGTTTGCCAAGTTACCGGCAAGCGTCCTATCGTTGGTAACAACGTATCGCACGCAAACAACAAAACCAAACGCCGGTTCGAGCCGAACCTGCACCACCACCGTTTTTGGTTAGAAAGCGAAAAGCGTTTTGTACGTCTTCGTTTAACCACTAAAGGTATGCGTATTATTGATAAATTGGGTATCGAGAAAGTTGTTGCTGATCTCCGTGCTCAAGGTCAAAAGATCTAAGGAGTCTGAACAATGCGTGATAAGATTCGCCTCGTTTCTACAGCTGGTACTGGTTACTTCTATACCACTACTAAGAACAAACGTACTATGCCGGAAAAAATGGAAATCAAAAAATTTGATCCAAAAATCCGTCAACACGTAATTTTCAAAGAAGCTAAAATTAAATAATTTTAGTTCTTTAAAAAAACGACTTCTTTTGAGGTCGTTTTTTTTGCCTATCGAAAACCTGAACTAAAAATAAAAGATTTACATAATTTTTTTTGATGATTAAAAAAAATATCATCAACAAATCCGATTTTAGTTGTTAAAATTTTAATCTATCCGCTTTGGCATTTTTTATGCTTATTTACTTTGACCTTAACCGCAACGATTAAGGAGCTTCAATGCCACATGATGTTAATTTAATTATATTACTTGCTGTTGGTTTTGGTATGGCCCTCATTTTTGGCTATATCGCAGCACGTCTACGTTTACCTCCTTTAATCGGCTATTTAATTGCGGGCATTATTATTAGCCCAAACACACCGGGAGTCGTCGGTGATATTCAACTTGCCAATCAGCTTGCTGAACTGGGTGTTATGTTTTTGATGTTTGGCGTAGGTATGCATTTCTCCCTGAGCGACCTACTCCAAGTTCGCCGTATTGCTTTACCGGGTGCGATTCTACAAATTGCTGTTGCGACACTACTGGGTATGGCCGTTTCTATGTTCTGGGGATGGAGTTTTGGTTCAGCCTTAATCTTTGGTTTAAGTCTGTCATGTGCCAGTACCGTTGTATTACTTAAAGCACTCGGTGATCGCGGTTTACTTGACTCCGTGAATGGTAAAATTGCCGTCGGTTGGCTACTGGTTGAAGATCTTGTCATGGTCTTAGCGCTAGTTTTACTCCCTGCCACAGCCGTATTGCTCGGTGGTCATGCCCTCCCTGGCACAGATACCTCACAAAGTATCTGGATCACCATTGGACTAACACTACTTAAAGTAACAGGCTTTATCGCCTTTATGCTCATTATTGGTAAACGACTTGTGCCAATGATCATGCAATTTGTCGCTCGTTTAGGTTCTCGTGAGCTTTTCACACTCACAGTCGTTGCTGCCGCCGTATCGATTGCCTATGGCTCATACGCTGTATTTGGCGTTTCTATGGCCCTTGGCGCGTTCTTTGCTGGAATGGTGGTAAAAGAGTCTGACTTTAGCCATCGTGCCGAAGAGGAGACCCTACCGTTACGTGAAATCTTTGCAATCTTATTCTTCGTTTCAGTCGGTATGCTGTTTGATCCAAGAATATTGGTCGAAGAGCCACTCCATATCTTAGCTGTCGTGGCAATTATCATGATTGGTAAAACATTAGCTGCCATGGCGTTAGTTTTATTCTTCCGTTATCCAATCAATACAGCCTTGACTGTTGGTGCAAGTTTGGCACAAATCGGAGAATTCTCTTTCATTTTAGCGACACTAGGTTTAGCTCTTGGATTACTCACACCTGAAGCGCAAAATCTGATTCTCGCAGGCGCATTATTTTCTATTACGCTTAACTCTTTTATTTTCTCAGCAATCGAACCTGTTCAACGCTGGATTCGCGAACGCTCTCATTTGGCGCGCCTACTGGAACGTAGTGGTGACCCACTTGCCATGCTTCCAGATGAAGTTGATCAAGAATATCTACGCGATCAAGTGGTCATTATTGGTTACGGCGGTGTTGGCCGACGAATCAGCGAGAACCTCATGGAACAAAACATCAAAGTGGTTATTGCTGAGGAAAACCGTGAGATTGTTGAAAAATTACGTACGCAAGGCATTGCTGCGGTCAGCGGTGAAGCGACTGAACCGAATGTTTTGATTCAGGCACATATTCAACATGCCCGCTTACTGGTGATCTCACCTATGGATATTTTGGATATTCATCGTATTGTCGATATTTCTAAACAGCTAAATCCAGAAATCCAAGTACTGATTTGCGCTGAAAGTAAGGAAGAAGCAGCTGTCATCAGAGAAGAAAATATTGGTGAAGTGTTCTATGCAAAAGAAGAAATGGCGAAGAATATGAGTCATCATATTTTGAATCAGATCGAACTTGCGCACCAGTCACCAGCACATTAAGCCTTTTCGATATAATAAAAAAGCGTACTGTAGTACGCTTTTTTTATGCAATTAACTTAAGTGAGCTGGCTGCTCATCCAGCACTTCTGCTTGCCATTGATTCATTTGTTTTTCCAACAAACCAAATAAAGCAGCCTGAATCATATGCTGAGCAACTGATGGAGTTTGATCTCCTAAGATTTCTTTAACTTCATCGCTAAACTGAATTTTCACCAATGGCTCTTTTTCAGAGTCAGCATTACGCAAAGCAAGCTCACCACCTTCGAGTTGAACAAGCTCCAAAACGGCTTCTTGATTACCAAACAATTCTTTTAACTGTTGCATTGACATATATTCTCTCCATGTTTCAACATGGTGGCAAAGCACGTTTGTACTTTGCGATCTCACGTCTTATTTATATGTGTACTGCTTGCTTAAATTTCAAGTCGTTGAATTGTTCAACTTAGAACTCGACCATTTCATTACGAAAACCATCAATCAGATGGCTCAATTCACGATGCCATTCACGTAGAATTTTGGCATCTGGCAACCACGCTTGTGGACTCTGAGTAACCTTAATAATGAGATTTGAAGAAGTTTCACTTTCTGGTTCAGGTGCAGTCGGCTCAGGTGCATATTGACACATACGATAAGCGCGTTTCAACTCTGCCACAAAACCATCTTTCGCTAACTGCTGTAAAACAACGATTTCAGGCGAAACCTGTCCTTTGTCTGCCATATGCTCTTCAACCGATTTAAACGTCGGTTGTAAATCATTTAAGCGGTAATAACGGACTAACTCCTGCAAGAACGCTAAGATTGCGCCATGCAAATGAAATACAGCTGCTTCACGGTATGCTTGAGCCTGTTGAATATGCTCAGTCTGCTCGGCTTGTTGACATGCGAGTCGAGCAAAATAGAGTTTTTGATTGGTACGATCGGCATGGTAGCGAGCAACACGAGACATAATAAATCCCTTTTTTCATTTCATTTAAATCTTGATTGATTGTAAAGCGAATTAGCGATGAAACAAATAGCACTTAGAGCTTCAATTCAAGACGATAAAGTTTTCTTTTCGCTATGGTTTCGATTGGCTGTGAAAATGGTCGTACATTGCTGATCACCCAAGCAAAATACCCCACTGCCCAAGATGAAGCACATGCTGCATTCACTTCATCTTTTGTCCAAAGATGTACGGACTCAATATCCACCAAAGCAACAGCTCGACCGATTTCCTCTTCACCATCTGCGAGCAAGAAACTCTGATTTTCTACAATCACAAGATTTTTAAGCGGTAGATACTCAGGTTGCCATGAGCGAATTTCAAGCGTCTTTAAACCTTGTGCAATTCGCCCACCATTTGGCGCAACTATCGATAAAGCTTGATATTGCTTTAACATAAAAAATTAGGCTTTATCTTCCGCTATTTTCACACGTATACCAGCGCCTTTTACTTTCAAAGTATTTAAACCTTTTACAGCCTTAACCGCCTCACGCGGATTCGACATTTCAACAAAGCCAAAACCTTTAGACTTACCCGTATCAGCATCTTTTACGACAACGCAAGAATCAACTTTCCCATAGGTCTTAAATAAGTCGAGCACTTCTGCTTCGGTCACGCTACGATCTAAATTACGAACTAAAATTTTCATACTAAAACCTAAAAAGGATTCACGAACTCGTCAGTGAATCAACAACGATTGAATTGAGCTAGTTTAATCGAAATCTATCCCAAAACCTAAATTGATTGTCGTCGAACGAGAACGATTGGCTTGTCCATAAGCACGAGGAATATCTCGATGAATCTGAACATCAACCAAATGCTGAGGCAAATTATTTAAAAAATAACTTTCTATTTTTCGCCCTAACTCATCGTATTGATCCTGTGACCATAAATTCAGATTCTGCTTGGTCAAAATTAATTCATTTTCAGCGCGAGTTAATGCAACATACAGGACGCGTCGCTCCTCCTCTACGTCATCAAAATCACCTTGCGCTCTGGCATGTGGGTACTGATTTGGAGAGACATGAGGAACATAGCAAACTTTCTGCTCCGCACCTTTGGCTGAATGAATGGTAATCAGTGTGACAAGGTCTTGATCAGGTGTTTTATCAATTTCCGAAATAGAAATTGGATCAAGTACATACTCTTCTAAAAATTCACCTAAAGCACTATGTTTACGTGCCAATTGTTTGACCAAATCAAAGTCTTTAACACGACGAGACCAATCTTTGGTTTTATAATTATTTTCCAATTGCTCAGCCAATGCATCTAAGGCCAAGCCAATACAAGCTTCGACATGCTGTTGTAACACATCCAGTTGCATCAAGATCAAAATGGCTTGTTGTGGTACTTTGCCATGTCGTTCTAAACGCTGACAACGCGCCTCTATATCAGGTAGCTGAATCAATTCTTGTGCTAACTTACTTGCACCGACATCCCCTACCCCATCCCAAAGCGTGAGAAAACGCATCCAAGCCAAATCATCCTGTGGATTAACACTTACGCGTAATAAACTCAAAACATCTTTAACATGCGCCGACTCAAGTAGTTTCACACCACCAATGAAGCGATAGGGAATATTTGCTGCAATCAGCGCACCTTCCAAATATCGCCCACTAAAGCCCGAACGCAATAACACCATGTGTTCAGCCCAAGCTGCCCCTTGTAGATGACGACGATTTAGATCTTGAATAATCCAATTTGCCTCTTCAAACTCATTACTCAAGATATGCAGTTGAGGTTTTAAGCCTTTGCCTCGATAGGCTTGTAAATGTTTGTCATAACCAATTTGGCTTTGATCAAGCAACCAATTGGATAAGTCTAAAATACCTTGAGTTGAACGATAGTTCATTTCCAATGTAAGCACGTCAGCATCAGTAACACGCGCTTTGAAATGATGAATATTTTCAAAGTCAGCACCACGAAACCCATAGATTGACTGTGCATCATCACCTACACAAAACAATTTGACCTTCCCGACTAAAGGCTGTAACAACGCCCATTGCAACGGATTGGTATCCTGCATTTCATCGACTAAAAGTGCTGAACAGAAACCAGTGACCCATTTCACTAACTCAGATGAATTTTGTAGGTGTACGGCAACGATCGCTAAGATATCATCATAATCTAGAAAATTACGCTCTTGCTTACGCTGCTCATAAGCTTTCATCAGTTCAGTAATTTGCGCTTTATACTCTACAGCCTGTGGTAGTTGTTCAACTAAAGCATCCGAGAGTTTGGTTTTAGTGTTACGTGCATACGAATACAAATCACATAGCTCTGCTGCTTTAGGCAGCACATTACCTTTATCTTTACCACGTAATAATCGGAACATCAGCAATTGATCATCACGATCAATGATACTAAATTGTGTAAGACCGAAAGCGCGTGGATTACGGCGTAGCAGATACATACAAAAAGTATGAAAAGTGGATGCACGTAAGCCCTTAGCCTGCTCACCCATATGTTGCTCAACACGCGTAATGATTTCACTCGCTGCGCGGCGGGTAAAGGTCAGAATTTGAATCTGTTGCGCAGGTAGTCCCTGATCAATTAAATACGCTGCTCTTGCCACAATCGTTTTGGTTTTACCACAACCTGCTCCTGCTAAGACTAAGCAGTTTTGCACAGTGGTTGTTGCAGCCTGTTTCTGTTGTGGATTCAGTTCATCAATTAGCTTGGCAAGCGTCATAAAATCGATCAATTATAAACGAAACGTTATTTTAACAGACTCAGACACTTGATATGTTTCTGATGACTTAAAAACAAAAAGAGCATGTAAACACATGCTCTGAGGCGATCTAAATATTTAAATAGTAGTAGAACTATGAGGAAGCTGCTTAATGGCACTAGCAAAGGTCAAATAATTAATCCCTTGGAATAAAATATCAATCGCAAGAAACATACCTAATACCCAGAAAGGTGAATCAGGCGATGACAGAATTAAAATACCTGTTAGTAACGTCAAGATACCTGAAAATAACACCCAACCCCATCCAGAAATCGGTCTGAGAATAAAAGCATTAACAGTACGAATGATACCCGCAATAATCAAAGCAACTGCCAAAAAGCTGGTAAGTACGACCGCGGTAATCACAGGCGTAGTAAACGCAAAATAACCCGCCACGATGTATAAAACACCAAACAAGGCCCATAACCAACGTGTACCGCCTTTAAACACCATAAATGCAGCGACAAAATGTAAAATACCACCCAACATCATCAGTACACCGAATAAAAGTACGGCAGATAATGTTGCAAATGGCAGCGCCGCTAAAAGAACCAAACCAAAAACGACCAATAAGACACCTAATAACAGATACCACTTACGATCAGCATGTAGCTGATTACGAATGAGGTCATTACCCACAGTTTTCATCATTATTTACTCTTTTATCATCAATGTTATATTTATATATTGAGCGCCTTTTACAGTAAATTCTGTATAAGGCATGTTGAGAATTAATGACGGAATGTCAGAAAAATCTGTGTTTTATTTCAGTTTTTTTATTTTGTAGCAATCATTTTAAATAATATGGATAAGTCCAGATTTATCCACAGTTCATTTAATCCAGCCTACTTCTTGTGCAGTTATTACGCTGATCACGGTCTGCTCTAAGTTCTGCGGCATTTTGCTTTTTTGCGCTGATAATGGGATACGTCCACCCATGATTTCAGCTTCAGTCTGCGGATACAAAGGCTGTTTATCTGCTTGAGCATAGCCAATTGGAAAAATAGGTTCACCCGTATTTAAATTATATTTATCCGTTGCGCCAAAACCATGTAGCAGCTCATGTACTAAAACGACATTGTTCTGCTCGACTTGTTTTTGTGATGCGAATAAATTGACTGATCCAATTCGTCCTCTTTCTAATGCCGTAGAGTGTTTTAATTCCCTTGTTTGCTTCGGATCATAATAATTGAGATATAAGGTTAAACTCGGCGATCCATCAATAGATTGATGTTGCTTCCAAGCATAATAGCGAAACTTGAGACTCCATAAGATATTTTTCAAAATACTTGGTTGTTCGGACATTCGTGGGGGCACTGTGTGTAGCTCTCGCCCAATTTGAATCATGAAATAACTACTTTGCCCACGATACTGTCGACTATTTTCTTCTAAATATTGTTTTACATCAGCAAAGTCAGCTGACTGTAATTGTTGAATATATTGTTGTGTTGAAGCCAAACCATCTGCATTGATCGGGTGTAAAAGAATATTAATGGGTTGATTCCAGTTTTGATTTTGATCGCGATATGCATTTACTGCAACGATCAAAAGCACGACCAATAGACATGCTACTCGGATATTTTTCCACATTTTTAAATTCCCCACCCAACAATTGATTTTTTAATTTTGTTCTATAAAAAAATGCTAGCAAGTTGCTAGCATTTTTTGAATATTTCTACTTTAGGCTTCCACCCATTTTCCATCTTGGAAAACTAAGCTCCACTTGGTTTGCTTACCTTCTGCTGTTTCAGAACCTACATATTGCGCTTGGTTCTTACGACTAAATTTCACTACAGTTGCATTTCCTTCTGGGTCAACATCAGGCGCTTGCAATAAGAACTGATATTTAGGATCAAGCTGATCTGCAACACTTCGCAGCTCCGCAACTTTTGGTGCGCGTGTCTCACGAATTTTCGGGAATTTACTTGCCGCCAAGAATAGACCTGCTGCGCCATCACGTAACACGAAGAAATCATCATGCTTGGTTGAGCGTAGATGTTCCATTTTGATTGGATCAACACGTGGTGGCGCAGGCTGACCATTTTTTAATACTTTACGTGTGTTATCACAGCTAGAACAAGCGAAGTATGGACCAAAACGACCTGTTTTCAACTGCATCTCACCATCACATTTATCACATGGAATGGTTGGGCCATCATAACCCTTGATTTTGAATTCGCCTTCTTCAAGCTCGTAGCCATCACAATCAGGGTTATTACCACAGACATGAAGTTTACGACCACCATCAACCACATAGCTATCCATTGCCGTCCCACACTTAGGACAACGATGTTTGGACATTAAGTCTGCAGTTTCTGCACCATCATCATCTGATAATGCTGCTAAAGATTCTACAGGGGTTAAATTGAGCGTACCTTTACAACGTTCTTTTGGTGGCAAGTTATAACCAGAACATCCTAAAAACACACCTGTCGTTCCTGTACGGACTTGCATTGGACGCGAACATTCAGGACATGGCACATCTGCAACTTCAACAGGCTGATTACGGCGCATACCGTTTTCACCCTGTGCATTGGTCAAACGCTTTTTAAAATCACCGTAGAATGTATCGAGTAACTCTTTCCAATTACGTTCACCTGTCGCAACGCGGTCTAACTGTCCTTCTAAATCTGCTGTAAAAGCATAATTCATCAGGTTGTTAAAACTTTCATCCAAACGATCAGTAACGATCTCACCCATCTTTTCTGCAAACAGACGACGGTTTTCAAGCTTCACATAACCACGTTCTTGAATCGTCGAGATAATCGCAGCGTAAGTTGATGGACGACCAATGCCTTTTTTCTCTAACTCTTTCACCAAAGATGCTTCAGTAAAGCGTGCAGGTGGTTTAGTAAAATGTTGACTCGGATCAAGCTTCTCTAGCTTAAGCACTTCACCCACTTTCACCGCAGGCAATAAAATATCATCATCAGATTTATTGGCACCACGAACGCGGGTAAAGCCATCAAACACCAAAGTACGACCTTTGGCTTTCAACTCAACATTTGCCGCTTCAACCGTTAAAGTTGATGATAAATATTCAGCTGGTGTCATTTGACACGCAACGAATTGACGCCAAATTAAATCATATAAACGCTGAGCATCACGTTCTACGCCTGCAAGCTTGTCACCCGTCAAAACTACATCTGATGGACGTATTGCTTCGTGGGCTTCTTGTGCGCCTGCTTTATTGCCATAACGATTTGGTTTCGCTGGTAGGTATTTGTCACCAAAGCTTTGTTGAATATGGTTACGTACCATATTCACAGCGTCATCACTCAAAAAGGTTGAGTCGGTACGCATATAAGTAATAAAACCACCTTCATACAAGCGTTGCGCAAGCATCATGGTTTTCTTTACAGAGAAACCTAAGCGTGTGCTGGCTGCTTGTTGTAAGGTTGAAGTGATATAAGGTGCGCTTGGGTTTACCTTAGTCGGCTTATCTTCGCGTAACGCAACTTTATATTCTGCGTCTTTTAATACATTGAGTAATGCATCAGTTTCAGCTTTATTTTTAAGCTTAAGCGTTTTACCTGCTTGTCGAACGGCTTCTAAACGAATGTCATCTTTCTTAGACAAGGTGTCTGCAAAGACTTGCCAATATTCTTCTGGAATAAATGCACGAATTTCACGTTCACGCTCAACAACCAGTTTCACCGCAACAGACTGAACACGTCCTGCTGAAAGTCCACGCGCAATTTTTTCCCACAATAGTGGTGACACCATGAAACCAACAACACGGTCAAGGAATCGACGTGCTTGTTGTGCATTTACACGGTTTAAATCAAGACGCGTTGGCTGTTTAAACGCTTCTTGAATCGCATTTTTGGTAATTTCGTTAAATACAACACGATGGTAACGACTGTCATCACCGCCAATCACTTCACGCAAATGCCAAGCGATTGCTTCCCCTTCTCTATCCAAATCCGTTGCGAGATAGATGGCATCGGCATCTTTAGCGAGCTTTTTTAATTCAGCAACAACATTTTCTTTACCTGGAAGCACTTCATAATGTGCAATCCAATCATGTTCAGGATCAACACCCATACGGTTGATCAATGCACTTTGAGCTTTTTCAGCTTTTTGTTCTTCTGTCAGCTTGGTTCGTGTAGCTGGCTTCTTTTCTGTTGATTTTGCACCGCCACCTGTAGGTAAATCACGTACGTGACCGACCGATGACTTCACAACAAATTGTGAGCCTAGATATTTATTAATGGTTTTCGCTTTTGCAGGCGACTCCACAATCACTAAGGCACGTTTATTTGCAGCAGATGTTGAAGCTGCTGTGCTTTTTGAAGCAGAGCGTGGGGTATTCGCCATAATTAAAAAAAATTCCTATGATCAATCAAAGAATTAGCGCTTCGCCAATTCATGTAAATAAGCTTTCATATCGTCAAGCTGTGTCGCTCTCAGGTCTGTTTCTTCATCCCAATAAAGCCCGACACAGTTAGCCTGCATATCAATAGCATAAACTCCTGTTAATGCAATGGGTAAATCATTAAATTTCTGATCACCTTGCACCACTTGTAGCTTGCCATCAACCACTCTTGCTCGCATCAGCGCTAAGCGTGCATCTGGAATTAGCACACTATAATAAGCCACCATGCTGGCACGTTTTTCTGAAGCCATTGGAACTTTTGTCCATTCTGGAGCAACAATTAAACGTGGATGTAGTCCCATTTTTCGCGCTTGATCACGCATTAATCCAAGTGCTTTTTCTCTCGGACTTACACGCAAGCCAAAAATCGAACCCAGTACAAAAAGTACAATCGCAACCGTTATCCAAATTCCAATATTACTCATAATGTCGCCCAAAACATCCTTTTATTAGCGTTACATAAGTTGAATAAAAAAGGCAAGTTACAACCTAAAAATATTACTCAATTCATTTATAAACTAGAAATCGATCTATTTATATAAAATGATGCGGCATCATCTATAACTGCTTAGATTTATTTTATTCAATTGAAGCGATTTTACCGAACTGATCAATGTGGGTATCTCCCCAACTTTTTAGAGCCAATAAAATATGCTCTAAACTATGGCCAAAATCAGTTAAACAATATTCAACTTTAGGGGGAACCTGAGGATAGACCTCACGGTGAATAATGCCATCTTGTTCTAACTCACGAAGTTGATTGGTCAACATTCTCTGTGTAATAGAAGGAATACGTTTTCGAATTTCGTTAAACCGTAATGTACCTTCATTCAATAAATGCCAGAGAATAACGCATTTCCACTTTCCATCAATCAAGCTAATGGCGGCTTCAACAGAACAACCAGGTGAGCAATCAAAACTCGAATGTCGTGCTTTTGCCATACAACAGTATCCTTTTTGACACTATGAGCGTTATTTGTGTGTAGTCACATAATCTAAGCTTACGCTAAGCTCAAATTCCGAACAAGAGGAATCACCATCATGAAAGCTGTGGCATATCAAAAAGCAAGTCCTATCTCATCTACAAGTGCGCTCATTGATATTGAAATTGATGCACCAACCGCACAAGGTCATGACTTACTCATTCGCGTTCAAGCAGTTTCTGTAAATCCAGTTGATACCAAAATTCGTCACAACGTAAATCCTGAACACAATCAATGGAAAGTTTTAGGGTGGGATGCTGTCGGTGTCGTCGAAGCTATCGGCGAGGCAGTAACATTATTTAAAGTTGGAGATATTGTTTGGTATGCAGGCGCACTGAATCGTCAAGGTAGCAACAGCGAATTGCATTTAGTGGATGAACGTATTGTTGGTCATAAACCAAAGTCGATCGATACTATTGAAGCCGCTGCCTTACCTTTAACTGCAATCACAGCATGGGAAATGTTGTTTGATCGTTTAAAAGTACCGACTTCATCACCTTTAAATACCACTATCTTGGTGATTGGAGGTGCTGGTGGTGTAGGCTCAATTACTATCCAATTACTCAGGCAATTAACTAATTTAACAATTATAAGTACTGCCTCTCGTCCTGAAACAGCCGAATGGGTCAAACAGCTCGGTGCAGATTTTGTTTTAGACCATCGTCAACCCTTAGCAGAGCAAATAACCAAGCTCGGTCTAAATGCACCAACGTATGTATTTTCGACCACCCAAACCGATCAACATTTACCTGATATTGCACAACTAATCGCCCCTCAAGGACATTTCGGCTTGATTGATGACCCTGAGCAATTAGACATTAAGCCCTTTAAATCAAAGTCAGTGTCGATTCATTGGGAATTTATGTTCACACGATCAATGTATCAAACTGAAGATATGATCAAACAAAATGAGCTGCTTAATCAAATTTCAACACTTGTAGATGCTGGTAAAATTAAAACCACAGTAACCCAAGTTTTATCTCCGATTAATGCAGAGAATCTAAAACAAGCACATCAACAAATCGAAAGTGGCTCAACGAAAGGTAAAATCGTACTGCATGGTTTTTAATATTAAACTGTCAAATAAAAGACAAAATATGGCAAGTTTCACGCTTGCCATATATTAATAATGCGGCGGTTTATTACTCATCGGATCAAAAGGTGCAATTCCTTCAGATAAATCGGAAGCTTCAACACGTTGATACAAAATTTGCATTTGTTTTTTTAAATCAGCGATTTCTTTGGTCTGAATTGCCAATTGTTGATTTAACTGTTCAACTAAATCATCTAAAAATGCAATTCGGACTTGCAAATCTTCAATGGGTGCGGAAAATGACGCGTGATCATCAAAATTATGTTGTTTAGTCATTTCAGACCTCATCTGAACTTTTAGGAAACATTATGGCCTATATTACTTTAAGGGATGTCCATCTCGCATTTGGCGGACCTGCCCTACTCGACGGCGCGCACTTTAATCTAGAACGTGGCGAGCGAGTCTGTTTGATTGGCCGTAATGGTGAGGGTAAGTCTACTTTATTAAAACTGATTGAGGGAAGTTTATTGCCCGATACGGGTGAAGTTTCGATTCAAAATGGCTTAACTGTTTCTATGTTAGCCCAAGATGTGCCGATGGATTCAGGCAAAGTGGCTGATATTGTTGCTGATGGTGCAGGCGAAGCTGCAACAGTTCTCAAAGAATACCATGAAGCAAGTGATGCCTGCGTACTCGGCGATATGGACGCTTGTGATCGTATGGGTATGTTGCAACATAAACTCGATCAGCTTGATGGTTGGGCGCTTGAAAACAAAGTAAATACTATCTTAGGTAAAATGGGACTAGACCCAAATGCCGATTTGGCAGACCTTTCAGGTGGTCGTAAGCGCCGTGTACTACTTGCACGTGCCTTGCTGACTCAGCCAGATGTATTACTACTCGATGAGCCAACCAACCATTTAGACGTTGAAAGTATCGAATGGTTAGAGAAATTCTTACTCGATCAAAACAATCTCACACTACTGTTCATTTCGCATGACCGTTCATTTGTTGACAGTATCGCAACACGTATTGTGGAGCTTGACCGAGGTATTTTGCGTGGTTACGAAGGTAACTATTCACGCTATCTCGAACTCAAAGCGCAGCAAATGGAAGCAGAAGAAAAACAAAATGCTTTATTTGATAAAAAGCTAGCAGAAGAAGAAGCGTGGATTCGTCAAGGCATTAAAGCGCGCCGTACTCGTAATGAGGGACGTGTTCGCGCATTAAAAGACCTACGTGAACAATCTAAAGCTCGTCGTTCGCAGCAAGGCAAAGTAACGATGGCGGCACAAGAAGCCAATCGTTCAGGGAAACTCGTTTTTGAAATCGAGCACTTAAGTGTCAGCTATGATCATAAACCATTGATTAAAGACTTCTCTGCAATTGTACTCCGTGGCGATCGTATTGGCTTAGTTGGTGATAACGGTGTCGGTAAAACCACCTTGATCAAAGCCATCTTAGGTGAAATTGAGCACGGTGGATCAGTAAAAACTGGTACGCAACTTGAAGTCGCCTATTTTGATCAATTACGTAACGCACTCGATCTTGAAAAAAGTGTGATGGCAAACGTTTCAGAAGGTTCTGACTATGTTGATGTCAATGGAAACCGCCGCCATATTTACAGTTATTTACAAGACTTTCTATTCTCACCTGAGCGTGCGCGTACACCTGTTAAAGCACTTTCAGGTGGCGAACGAAATCGTATTTTATTGGCGAAACTGTTACTTAAACCATCAAACTTAATCGTGATGGATGAGCCAACCAATGATCTCGACATGGTGACTTTAGAGTTGCTTGAAGAATTACTTTCAGAATACAAAGGTACGCTATTACTGATCTCGCATGACCGTGCATTTATGGATAATGTCGTGACTTCAACATGGGTATTCGATGGCAAAGGTAACATTGATGAGTACATCGGCGGTTATCAAGATTACTTGGAGCAACGCCCAGATCAAAAAGTCGTAGATCAAAAAAGTGATGTAAAAAAAGCACATGCCAAAGCTGAAGCTGCGGCAGCAACAGCTGCACCAAAAAAAGTAAAACTCAGTTACAAGGATCAGCGTGAGCTAGAACAGCTCCCTGCTGAGATTGAAAAACTAGAAACGGAACAAGCTGAACTATCAGGAAAATTAGCAGATGGTTCATGGTTTGTTTCGGATGCCAATGCCGCAACTTTAGCAAGTCAACGTTTAGCAGAAATTGAAGAATTATTGCTAGAAAAATTAGAGCGTTGGGATGAGTTAGAAAACGCATCTAAAGGATAATTAAATCATCGAGCACCTGTCATCGACACAGGTGCTCGATTTAAATGACGACAATATCTTCTAATTTAAGCTCATCTTTGACTACTTGATACATATTAAAATTTTCCTCATCAAAACAGACAAATATAACCTCTTCTACACTTCGCCCATTTCTAAGCTCATCAGCAATGCTTGTAAATGCAATCTGTGCTGCAAGCTGTTTAGGAAAGCGATAAATACCAGTTGAGATATTTGGAAAGGCTACACTTTTTAATGCCAAAGCTTCAGCTAACCTAAAACTGTTCCGATAAGCATTTTCCAATAATAAAGCCTCATCGTGTTGTCCATCGACCCAAGTGGGTCCAACGGTATGAATGACATATTTCGCAGGCAAATTTCCCGCTGTCGTCATCACCGCTTCACCAACAGCACAACCACCCTGTTTTGCTCTTATTTTTTGACAATCTGCCAAAATCGCTGCGCCGCCTTTTCGGTGAATTGCACCATCTACACCACCTCCACCTAAGAGAGAAGTATTGGCTGCATTTACAATCGCATCCGTAGCAATTTGAGTAATATCACCTTTGATTATTTTTATCGTTTTCAAGATTTGCTCCCATTTTGTAGTCATTGATATATCGACAAAAAGCATGCGCTTTATCTTTTTAGATTTAAAAAGTGTAAGTACAACTTGATCTCAGATTCAATTTGCAAAAGATAAATCCTCACAGAGAGTTAGATTATTCAAAGCCAAGCGAACTTTGATTATCGCGTTGCAGAATAAAAAAATAGGGCTGAGCTTGCTGTTTTAGATCCATCCAGCCTAATACGGTATTCTCATCTATTTTTCGAAACACATCGTGAATGGGCTTTTCATCATAAATCATTGTTGCCGATATTGTCCCTCGAAACTCAGTCATTCTTAAACGTGCTTTACTGTCTTTAGTTTTTAATAGTTTCAAAGCACCAGCTAGATACTTACTGTTATTTTTCAGAAGGCTAAAATCAATATTTAGAGGCAACCATTTCGGATCAAGGAAAAATAATGCTGTTTTCTTCGCATTGAGTATCACTAGCGGATATACCGTTTCCTGATCAATAAATAGCTTCCCATACCAGCTTGCCAGCTCCAATAGTCCATTCATCTGATGACCTGTTACTACCTCAAATCCTTTCCAGCGACCATACATAAATGAACAGTCAACCCCATCTAATTGATCATAAAACTCGATCATTTTCTGAACATCGACTTTCTTTCCTTGTGATATTTCCTGAATATTCATCATCCCTTCCCTTTTTGTTTTATTGATCCTCAACTCAATCTGGATTGAGTCTGGTGTGATCTGCATTGTATTACAGCTAAAATAAAGGCAAAGAACTTATCATTCAATTTCCGCCGAGTAGCAGCCGAACAAAAACTTGTTGGCATATTATCAGGCTTACTTCATGCTACACTGCTGCAAAATTTAACATCATCCACGCATCTAAGTTTATGAGTCAAAAACAGCCTTATATTCCTGGCGAATTTCAATGGGAGTTTTTACTTCCTAAGTATTGGAAAATTTGGATCGCCATTACTTTTCTTATGTTATTGGCAATTTTGCCATGGGCAATTCAATGGCGCTTGGCACATGGTTTGGCAGCGTTGTGTTGGCATTTGCTTAAATCGCGCCGCAAAACAACACTAAGAAATTTAGAGCTTTGCTTTCCTGAATGGTCGGCTGCTGAAGTTGAAGCACAAGCAAAGCAAGTCTTTGTCGATATGATGTTAGGTGTATTTGAAACCTTAAATGCTTGGTATTGTCCAAAATGGTTTAAAGGACGACATAGCATTGAAGGCTTAGAACACATTACAGAAGCAAAAGCACAAGGCAAAGGCATATTACTGTTAGGGACACACAGTACGCTGCTCGATGCAGGGGGTTATATATGCGCACAATATTTTGACCCTGATGTGGTTTATCGCCCTCAAAATAATCCGATGTTAGATATGCTGATTTATCGTTGTCGTGCCACGATATACCAACAACAAATTGATCACGATGACATGCGCGGCTTAGTCCGTCGTTTAAAAGATGGTGGCGCGATTTGGTATAGTCCTGACCAAGACTTTGGCTTGAAACAAGGGGTTATGGCACCATTTTTTGGTGTCCCTGCGGCAACTGTTACCGCACATCGCCGTTTATTAAAAATCTCAAAAGCCGTTGCGATCCCACTGTATTTTTATCGTTATGGTGATATTCGCAATCCAAAATACAAAGTACTGATTGAGCCTATGGTTGAGAACATGCCAAGCGAAGATGAGGTTGAAGATGCCATTCGCATCAATAAAATCATTGAAGCGCAGTTACGTATCGCACCAACACAATGGATGTGGTTTCACCGTCGTTTTAAAACGCGACCTGAGGGTTATGAAAAGATCTATTAAAAAATTAAAACCCGAGTTTCGCATCCTACGAAACTCGGGCAAATGAGGTTGTGCTTTCACATTTTTTATTATCTTGCGTCCATCGCATGCATCATATCCATAATGCTTTTCCATCTCAGCGCTAGCTATCCTTAGATCGGAATTCCATTCCTGCTTCCCTGTGCTGATGTATTTAGAATAAACCTTTTGGTCTTACTGGACTATTCGCTGTAGGACTAAATCCATGTACGATATTGCTTACATCAGGGTTGTTTAATCAGCCAGCCTATTTATAAGGTTGCGCTAGCTCATCAACAACCATTTTTTCTTCCTTTTCGGCCTTTTCAATCCCTTCCTGAATAGCATCTTCAGCTTCTTCAGCATCAGATGGTGTTTCGTCTAGTGATTGCTGTTGTTGTTCAAACACCTTACCTGTTTGCAGTACCACATAAATCGGAAAGTGATCTGAACCAATATGAGACAAGCGTTTCATTTCAACTAAACCAAAATCTGTACTATGAAAAATATGATCTAAAGACCATCTTAATAATGGATAGTCGGCATGAAAGGTATTCATAAAATATCGACCAACACGTGGATCAAGTAAGCCGCTGATGCGTTGAAATAATCGCGTCGTCCTAGACCAAGCCACGTCATTCAAATCCCCCATCACGATACAACTTTCATCTAAATCTTTAATTTGATCCCCAACGATTAATAATTCAGCATCTCGCAAAGTTGAATCTTTCGCTTCAGTGGGACTCGGTGGTTTAGGATGTAAACAATAAAGTTGAACTTGTACACCTGAACGCAACTCTAAGCAGGCATGTATTGACGGAATTTCATCGCTTAAAATAAATTTAATTTCTGATTCCAACAAAGGAAGCCGACTATATAAATGCATTCCATATAAATTATTTAATGGGACTGCAACTTTATAGCGATACTCTTGTTCTATAGGCTGCAATGCTTTCTGCCACAACTCATCTGATTCAAGCGTTAATACAATATCTGGTTGTAACTGGTAAATATGCTGGAGCAGCAATTCATACTTGTCATTTGGTGTAAGCACATTCGCAACCAGCAACGAAATCTGCTGTGATTCATTTAACTGCTGTTTAGTAACGTGTTTAACTTGTTTTTTCCAAATCGGCGTATAAGGCAAAACCATTTTTAATTGGTAAGCAACAGCCGCAATTAACCCAACTAATAATAGCTCTCTGAATAATGTCCACTCGGACTTAATCAACAACAAGCCAAGTAATGTGACTAAACCCACTGCTAATATTTGTAATCTTGGAAAATCAGCTCCTCGAAACCACCATTCATCTCTAGGAATCAGTGACCATAAACTCAGCCAAATAACTACTACTGCACAAATCTCAATCCATATCATGTTAATTTTACTCTTGAGGATAGAGGGAATTTATTAATAAAGTTATGGCTTTATCAATTTTGTATCTAATACAAACAAGTTATTCCACTCAATTAAATTATCGTTTTATTTACGTAAAGCTTGCAGTTGTGGTCGCTTTTGATACACTCAAACCCCTTTAAAGTTTTTTACATACCGAGGCACAATGACATGAAAGTAGGTCTGGTCGGTTGGCGTGGGATGGTTGGTTCTGTCCTTATGCAACGTATGGTTGAAGAGAATGATTTTGCTCATATTGAGCCATTCTATTTTTCTACCAGTAATGCAGGTGGCGAAGCACCTTCATTTGGTGGTAAGACTGCCCCAGCACTTATGGATGCAACAGATATTAAAAGTCTGAAGCAAATGGATGTCATTTTAACCTGTCAAGGTGGCGACTACACATCTGAAGTTTTTCCAAAACTTAAAGCAGAAGGTTGGGATGGTTACTGGATCGATGCTGCATCTACATTACGTATGGATGATGAAGCAATTATCGTTCTTGACCCTGTCAACCTAAATGTCATCAAAGATGGTTTAGTGAATGGCACTAAAACTTTTGTTGGTGGTAACTGCACAGTTTCATTGATGCTGATGGGCTTAGGTTCTCTATTCCAAAACAACTTAGTGGAATGGGCAACCTCAATGACATATCAAGCAGCTTCTGGTGCAGGTGCGCAAAATATGCGTGAACTCATCACAGGCATGGGTTACTTGTACAACAATACTAAAGAATTACTAGACGATCCAAAGTCTGCAATTCTTGATATTGACCGTCAAATCGCAGATTTGCAACGCGGTGAAGGCTTCCCTAAAGCGAACTTTGGCGTGCCATTGGCTGGCTCGTTAATTCCTTATATCGACAAGCAACTCGAAAGTGGTCAGTCTAAAGAAGAATGGAAAGGTCAAGTTGAAACCAATAAGATTTTGGGCAATCAACAAATCGTTCCTATCGATGGCCACTGTGTTCGAATCGGTGCGATGCGCTGTCACTCTCAAGCAATTACATTAAAATTGAAAAAAGATGTAGCACTTGATGAAATCGAAGACATGATTCGTAGCTCTAGCCAATGGGCTAAAGTTGTACCGAATACACGTGAAGCATCGATGACCGATCTTACTCCTGTTGCCGTTACTGGTACTTTAACTGTACCTGTAGGCCGTTTACGCAAGTTAAATATGGGTAAAGAATATTTAGGTGCATTCACAGTGGGCGACCAACTGCTTTGGGGCGCTGCAGAACCTTTACGCCGTATGTTACGCATTTTGGTTGAATACAAGAACGCGTAAGCAAAAAACGATAGAAATCAAAAGCCGATCACATTTGATCGGCTTTTTTTATGTAATCAAACATGAAGAATTTACAATTCATTTACATCACGGTAATGTATACTTTTGAACTGACTATAACATCACTTTTTCATGGATCGAGATGACTGTTTATAACAAATTAAAAATTGCCATTTTAACCATCTTATCTTCGCAACATCTTTATGCAATTACGCTCGATCCTTTACAAATCCAGTCTGCACCTGGCGAATTACTTTATGCTGAAATGAGTTTTCATCAGGCAGATCCAAATGCAAAATTAGAAGTCAGCCTTGCAACACCAGAAGACCTCGTTATGATTGGGGCAGCTCACCAGCCACCATCAGCACTGAATTTCTTTACCCGTCGAAATAACCGAGGCGAAGGTGTCATCGTCATTACCTCTTCTCGTCCTATGACAGATGCTGAACTCAATATTATTATTAAAATACAAGAAGATGGTGCATCACATTTAAAGCACATTAGACAACCAATTCGATCAAACATACAAAAAGTTCAAGCAGCGACAGTAAGTAATGAAAAAACGTTAACGCCTAAGTTTATTGTGAGTGAAAAAGATATTGCTCTCGATTTACCTGAAAGTACTCGCTTTAATACAGCATCTATACCCAAAGAGCCAACTCTGAAACAAGAGAAACTTTTAAATGCTCCGTATGAACTCCCGCCAGCTTTAGATATTGCAACTGATAAAGTATCTGTTTCTGCAGCTATCTCAGTTGTACCATCTCAAGTAGAACAAAGTGTCAGCGCTCCAGTTGCAAACAACGATACACAGCCAATAACGGCTAAAACAGCAACAACTGGACAAAATTCTACAATCCCAACAACCAAAACAGAACTTAAAGAAACTGCCGTTACACAGACCGCAAAAAACGAACCAGTAAATGAAAGTCTTCTTGGTAAAAACCAAGATCAAGATAACCCAGAAAAACTTATTGAGAATAAAGAAGATACTATCGCTGCATATCGTGCTAAAAATAAAGAGCAACCTGTTAAGCAAAAAGCACCTCAAAACACTACACCCTCAGTTTCAGGTGAAAATACTCAACAACAGCATGTCGTAGCACGTAATGAATCTTTGTGGAGTATCGCTCATCGTATTGCGAGTCAAACACATAAACCTGTGTCGCAAGTGATGAACCAAATTAAGGCACAGAATGAACATGCATTTATTGGTGGAAATGCAAACCGGCTTAGACAAGGTTCTCAATTAAATTTCAATCTAGGTAATATCCCGAGTCGTCAAAATCAAAATGTGAATCAGATTGCAGCGCAAACACCTCAACCAGCATCTGGAAAAACAAAATATCGCCTACAACAAGCGGAAATGTCGCTTGTTGCTGAAAGCAATCAAGATTCAAGTACAGGAAGTGCGAAAAAAGACACATTACAGCAAAAAACCAGTACTGACTTATCATTAAAAGTTATGACAGCTCGGGAAAAAACCGTTACATTACAACGAAACGTAACACAGTTAGAGTTGGCACTACGTCAGAAGGAACAGCGAATTCAACTCCTAAATGCTCGACTTGCCGAGCTACAAGAACGGTTGAAAGCGCAGCAGGAAACTAAAAAGCCAACACACTGAATTACGAGAAGATTCTCATAAATTTGCAAAAGCGGCTCTATCTTTAAGGGGTATAGATCATGTCAACTATAATAATTGTACTACTCGTCATCGTATTGGTAGTCGCAATCGTTTTAAAGAAACGTGGTGACAATCAGAATACAGCAGCACCTAAGAAAGGGACTGCTGGAAAAGCAACGAAAAAAGCAACTGCCAAAAAGACATCACGCACAACCTTAGCACGCGAAGAACAAGAAGCCGCTCCACTCGTAACAACTGCAATATCTGACAGTTTACGTGAAAAAATTGAACAACAGATTCAAGAACGAAACTTTCAAGCTGCAGAGGCTCAAATTAATCAAGCGTTAAAGCAAGATAACTCTCAACATGAATTATATTTATTTCTTTTAGATATCCATCTAGCCCAAAAAGATGATTTTGCGATTGATCAATTAATCAAGCATGTTCATGCTTTAAAGCTTGAAGATATTGCTCATGCAGCTGAAGCTAAAAAAAGTGAATACGAAAAAAATAAACAACCAGACTCAATTGATTTTCATTCGAACAGCAGCAACTTTAATCAACGTCCAACAACGACGGAAGCAGCTGCACCGCAAAATAATACAGCAGACTTTGATGCCTTAGTTCAAGCACCATCAAATCAATCTTTTGATGACTTACAAACTGAATACGTCGCGCCAGTCGAAGAAGAAAAACCTGCTGAACCTACACCAGAGGTTCAACCTTTAGACTTTAATTTCTCTTTTGAACAGAAAGAGACGCAAGTTCCTGAGGCATCTCCTACCCCTGTAGAATCTGAAACTACAGAAGTTAAAGAACAAACCCCTCTTGAATTTTCTTTCAGTCTAGAGCCAAATACAGCGACTCCAGAAGAAACCAAAGTTGAAGAAGAAGCTAAGACTGAACCAGATTTCAACTTTACTTTAGACGTAGCACCTGAGCCAACTGAAGCACCTAAAGTAGAAGAAACTCCTAGTCTGGACTTTAGTTTTGAACCAACGACTCAAACACCAGCAGAGAAAACAGAGTTTTCGTTTGACCTTGCTGAACCAACGCCAGTTGCTGCGGAACAAACTACTGAATTCACCACATCAGAAACCGCAACACAAGTCTCATCTGTTGTTAGCAATGATCCGCTTGTTCAATCATTCCCTGGTTTGGAACAACTGAATGAAGCTCAACTGAATTTGGATTTAGCTGAGCAATATATCGAATTAGGCGCTTACGAATCTGCTCGTACTTTATTACAAAACAGTCAGTCTATTTTTGATGCTGATCAACAACAAAGCTCAGAAAAGTTACTGAATAAAATAGCTTCCTGAATTTGATCAGTCTAATATAAGCAGTCTCTAAGACTGCTTTTTTTATGATGAAAAAAATCGCTTTAATCTACATGGGTGGAACTTTTGGCTGTGTTGGCGAACCACTCATGCCAATGCCTGAACAGCATTTTTTACCTTTACTCGAAAAGGTTATTCCGCCACATTTAAATGTAGACTGCTTTGCAGCACCAAGTATCAAAGACAGTAGTGCTTGTACAGCTGTAGATTGGCTTCCTCTCATACAACAAATACAACAACTGCAATTGCAGGATTATCAACATTTTGTAATTATTCACGGTACAGATACGCTCAGTTATGCAGCAGCGACCCTTGCGCGCTTCTTAGCTCAATCTTGCCATGCCATCATCACAGGTAGCCAATATCCTCTACTCAATATCGATGGTAGCGATACCAGAGAGTTCACAGATGCAACTGGCAACCTATATTTAGCGTTAGAACAGGTGCAAGTACTTCCAGCAGGAGTATATCTTGGATTCAATAACCAAGTTTTCCATGCTCAAACCACTCTTAAAGTTCATACTACCGATTTAAATGCATTTGCTGGAGTTGATGCAAACCTAGATTGTAAGACTGCGACCAAAATGCTCGTTGTACAGAATGAACATATTGAAAAAGCCGCTCATTTAAGTGTATTCAATCTAATGCTTCAACCGATTGGACAACTCCAATTACAACAACAACTTGAAAATATCTTATCCAATCCTCCTCACTTTTTAATCTTACAAGGATTTGGTACAGGCAATATCGCAATCAATGATCAACTCATTACATTATTTGAAGCTCTATTTAGCAAAGGATGTATTTGTATCATTAGTTCTCAAGTGACTTTTGGACAATTAGATCAACGTTATGCGATTAGTTCTTGGGTAAATACAGCGAAAGTTTTGGTCAATGATTGTCTAAGCCATGCTGATTTATATGCAAAAGCGCTGCAAATGTATTTAAAATACCCATCCCCTGATCAACGTTTTGATCAATGGAATCAGCATTTATCTTGAGGTTTAAATATGCAACGTTATGCAATCGGTATTGAATTTTGCGGTACTCAATACCGTGGTTGGCAAACTCAACAAGCTGGCGTTGTAAGTGTCCAAGAAACCATTGAGAAAGTCCTCAGTAAAATTGCCAATGAACCGATTATTGTTCATGCTGCTGGACGTACCGATGCTGGGGTTCATGCGACCAACATGGTTGCTCATTTTGATACAGAGGCAATTCGACCAGAGCGCGGCTGGATGATGGGCGCAAACAGTCAGTTACCGAAAGATATTTCAATCCAATGGATCAAATGTATGGATGAAAATTTCCATGCACGATTTAAAGCGACTGCTCGACGTTATCGATATATTGTTTATAACGCACCTCATCGCCCTGCTCTGCTACATAAACAGGTTACACACATCTATTCTGAACTTGATATTGATAAAATGATTGCAGCCGCATCTAAGTTTGAAGGTAGACATAACTTCGAGTCATTCAGAGCTGCTGCATGTCAATCAAATCAGCCCGTTCGCCATGTTAAGCACTGCCGCTTATTCCAACATGGTCGTTATTTGGTCTTAGACATACAAGCAGATGGCTTCTTACATCACATGGTTCGCAATATCATGGGATGTTTGCTTGAAATTGGCCAAGGTATGTATGAAATTGAACACATTGATACCATGTTTGCAGCGCAAGATCGTAAAGCTGCTGGCGTTACTGCACCACCTGATGGCTTATACTTCATCCAGTGCTATTACCCTGATCAATTTGAATTGCCTCAGCCACCCCTTGGGCCACAATGGTTAAATCTACCGGAATAAAAAAAGCCTTATCAATAACGATAAGGCTTTAGAATTCCTCATACTCTTATTAGCGTTGCTTTCGTTTCCGATACTCAACAGGTGTTTCATTCGTCCAACGTTTAAACGCTCGGTAGAACGTACTTGGTTCAGAAAAACCTGTTAAATATACAATGCGCTCTACACTTTCATTGGTATTCGCCAATAACTTTTTCGCTAAACGACAACGATAATCCGATAGAATTTGCTGAAAACTAGTATTCGCTTCGCTTAACTGTGTTCTTAAACGGCGTGGCGTAATACTAAGTTGTGCAGCCACTGTTTCTAACGTTGTCTCACCACTTTCAAGTGTTGAGCCGATTGCACGGCGCACTTCACCGACTAAATCATAACGAGCAAGTTCTTGCAGCTTTTCAATTGCAAGCTGCTCATGTAATTGTAGTAATTCAGGTTCAGCCTGCCATAAAGGATAGTCCAAAACTGCCATATCAAAATATAAGCGCGTTTCTCTCTGACCTAAACTAACTGGACATCCATAAACACGGAAATACTCGTCATCATCCGCACCCTCATTGAAATTAAAATCAATGAAAATCGGTTGAAACTGACCTTCCGTAATAAATTTAAAAAACGTAAGATTCCTGACATCGCACATTCAGAAAAATGGCGATTCACTAAATTGTCAGACCAATACTGTTCACCGTTACTTAAGTAACAACGCCCATCTTCAATCACCAACTTAGCGTCAAAAGCATCACTAATTAACCGCTGATAAGCCAAAGCTCGCTTGAGCCCCTCACCAAAAGTCTCACTACTGATAAACAAATGCTCGATCACTTGACCACGATACAGTGGTAAATGCTCACCTAAATGCAAACCGATATCTGGGTCATTGCTCACTTCCTGTGCCGCAATCCAGAATGCATTTTGTGCACTCAGTGGGGTTCTTGCATTTGTATCAACTTGATTTAGTGCTACACCTGCTTTTGTTAGAATCTCTTCAGTTGGTAATCCTGCTTTACGAATTGCCTGATAACCAAAGCGCAATACAACCGATGCATCTGTTAACTGACCCACGCAGTGCCCTTCCCTGTAGATACGTTATTGTGACAATAAACAATAATTTTAGATTAACGTTGATTGACCAAACTGACAACACTATTCTGCTTCTTTTGTTAAAAAAAAATGAGGATTGTCTGACAGTTTTTTCCAATTCATCTGTACAAGCTTTGCTAAGAGAGCGTCTTGTAAATTTCAAATAAATTGACTATAATTTGCGCCTTTCCAATTTGATCATCAGGTAGGCTATGGCCAATAAAGAGGAACTCATTGAGTTCGAAGGCGTTGTCACCGAAACGCTTCCTAATACGATGTTCCGTGTACGTTTAGAAAACGGTCACGAAGTTATTGCACACATTTCTGGTAAAATGCGTAAACACTATATCCGTATTTTGACAGGTGACAGTGTTAAAGTTGAAATGACACCTTATGACTTAACTAAGGGTCGTATCACTTATCGTGCGCGCTAAGTCAGATTAGTGAATGCAAAAAAGCCACATGATTGTGGCTTTTTTTACGCTTATTCTTAAATTATTCGCTCAGACGTGTGGTTTTACACCCTACAGTTTGGCACTCGCGTAGGCGCTCTAATAGCCAATGGTTACGCTCCTGAGTAGTGCTCAACCGACATTCCACATCAACGCTGTTTTGCTGCGAATCGGTACAACTTGCATCCCGATGGCGTATCCAAGCCAGCTGCGACTTTTTTAGAATCTTTTGTTGCGTTTCATTGAGATGTTTGCGTAACTGCTGATAATTCTTATTTAAGTCAGCATCAGCACTAGCATAAATCTTATTAGTGCAGTAAATATCATCATAAGTATTGCGTGTTTTATCACAATTATCGGCATAGCTTAATGTCGCAACGACATAACACAAAAGACCAAGCACTATCTTATGCATCAAATTTTCTCGATAACTTAATTATGCGACATATCTAATCACATTTTGTTATGCTTGAACATTACTCCGAAATAGACAAGTTTGTATATTTTTGTTTCCCGATTAGAATAGTGATCGATTATAATAAATTCAAAGATTTATTTTAGAAATAAAGGAATATTCATGCGGAATTATAAGTTTTACATATTATCTATAGCGCTCATTTTACAAGGCTGTGCAACCCCTGGCTGGCGCTCGGTTCAACTACAAGACTACTTACAACCTTATATCGGTCAATCAGCAGATAACATTCAGCAAAATCTTAATCTCAAGAGCCTAGGCTTCCAAACTCTAAAACAACCAACCCAAACTGACCAGCAGTTAGTTTTTACCGTACTTCGCCCAATTAATATTCCTATTCCAATGAATATGGGAACTTCAGATGGTTCTCGCCTTTCAACAGTTACGACATATAGCCAATCTTACGATGTCAATTTTTACTGCCATATTATTTTTGAGCTTGATCAGCAAAAAATTGCACGTTCTATTCGTTATGAAGGAAAAGCCTGCTAACAACAAATAAAAAATGCAGCACACGCTGCATTTTTTATAGATCAGATTTTTAGCCTAACACAGCAACAACAGCATCGCCCATTGCATCTGTACCGACTTTGCTCATTCCTTCTGACATAATATCTGCTGTACGCAAACCTTGGTCTAAAACTTGACCTACTGCATCTTCAATCGCTTTTGCCGCAGCTTCTTCACGGAAAGTATAACGTAACATCATCGCAACAGATAAAATCGTTGCAAGTGGGTTTGCAACATTTTTTCCAGCGATATCTGGAGCTGAACCGTGGCAAGGTTCATACATACCTTTACCATTTTCATCTAAAGATGCTGAAGGTAACATACCAATTGAACCCGTTAACATTGCTGCTTCGTCAGACAAGATATCGCCAAATAAGTTACCTGTTACGATGACATCAAATTGTTTTGGTGCACGAACAAGTTGCATTGCTGCATTATCGACATACATATGTGAAAGCTGAATATTTGAATACTGTGCTTGCTGTAAATCAGTCACTGTTTGCTTCCAAAGCTCAGTAACTTCCAATACATTTGCTTTATCGACAGAACAAACTTTTCCACCACGTAAGCCAGCCAATTCAAAAGCAACTTTGGCAATACGTTTAATTTCACTTTCTGAATAAACGTCAGTGTTATAACCTTGCTTCTCACCGTTTTCTAATTCTCGGATACCACGTGGTTGACCAAAGTAAATACCACCTGTTAATTCACGAACAATCAAAATATCTAAACCAGCAACAACTTCTGGTTTTAAGCTCGAAGCATCTGCCAATTGAGGATAAAGAATCGCTGGGCGTAAATTTGCGAATAAATTTAATTCACTACGGATTTTCAACAACCCACGTTCTGGACGAATTGAACGTTCAATCATGTCCCATTTAGGCCCGCCTACCGCACCCAACAAAATCGCATCTGCTTTTTGAGCTTGTGCACTTGTCACTGCTGGATATGGTTCACCATGGGCATCAATTGCTGAGCCACCCAATAAGCCATGTTCCCATGTCAAACCTAAATTAAATTTATCATTGACCTTTGTCAGTACTTTCTCAGCAGCACCAACAATTTCAGGACCAATTCCATCACCCGCTAAAATTAAAATATGTTTTGACATTTACTTTTCCAATTTCATCCACACAGCATTCAAGCTGCTATTTGATTAAATCTTTTTTTCAACAAATTCGCCCAAACCTGTCTTTACATCATACGGACGGCAGAATCGACGAATCATGCGCTCTTCTTGCAATAGATCAACACACAAAGGATCTGGAGCTGATGCATTGAGCAAGTTTTCTACACGATTTGCTCTATCTCGGTACATTTTAAAGGTATAGCGCGTATGAGGTTTAAACGCATGGATGATATGAAAAGTTTCAGCACGATCTGGGGAAATTGGATAAAAACGAATAACAACTTCATATTGCTTAGCAGGCACACTTAAGTAAACCTGTTGATTTCGGCTTAAAATCGAACCATGTAACCGAACAATGCCTTTTTCTATGGCTTGTTGGCTTACACGATGCGATTTAGCATCAATCACACCAATATCATTAATTCTTTCGAATTCACAATTATCCACGCCTGAACAATATAAAGTCGCATTGTTCGCTTTGTCTTCTAATGTATTTTGTGCAATACGAACTTGGTCAACCACAGTCGTTGTGTTTTGACACGCAGTTAACGTTGTACCCACACTTAAACACAGCAAAATACTGCGAGCGAATTTTGTTTTCATTATTCAAGCCCAGTCCTCATATCATGCAAACATGCAAGCAAATCTTCTTCGCTAGCATGTTAACAAGAGTTCAATCTCTGCGCTACGGCTATGTTTAAAATGTCCCTCGACATTTAGTCATGTTTACATTTAAAAAATGTAAGTGAGACTTAAGCTTTAATGTCCTTAAATACCCAAGGACGTGCTTGCTTTGCTTTTTCTTCAAAAGCACGAATGTCATCCGCAGCTTGTAAAGTCAAACCAATATCATCTAACCCATTTAACAAACAGTGTTTACGGAATGGATCAATTTCAAATTTAAATGCTTCGCCTTTCGGTGTGCGCACTTCTTGTGCATCTAAATCAATCGTAAGTTGATAACCTTCTTGTTCACACTCTTTAAACAACTGATCAACGATTTCCTCTGACAAGATCACAGGTAACATGCCATTCTTAAAGCAGTTGTTAAAGAAAATATCAGCAAAGCTAGGTGCAATCACGGTGCGGAAACCGTATTCATTGAGTGCCCAAGGTGCATGTTCACGACTTGAGCCACAACCGAAATTGGTACGAGCTAATAAAATAGTTGAACCTTGATAACGTGGTTTATTCAAAACAAAGTCAGGATTCTTTGGACGCTTACTAATATCTTGTCCTAAATAACCCTCATCTAAATAACGTAACTCATCAAATAAGTTATCGCCAAATCCCGTGCGTTTAATTGATTTCAAAAACTGCTTCGGAATAATTAAATCCGTATCGACATTGGCACGGTCTAAAGGCGCAACAATACCTTGTTCTACAGTATATTTTTCCATGACTTTGCTCCCTTAGAATGAACGAACATCAACAAAATGACCTGCAATCGCCGCCGCTGCCGCCATCGCTGGACTTACTAAATGTGTACGCCCACCATTACCCTGACGACCTTCAAAGTTACGATTTGAAGTCGATGCACAATGCTCACCTGGTTGTAATTTATCTGCATTCATCGCCAAACACATTGAACAACCAGGTTCACGCCATTCAAAACCAGCCTCTAAGAAGATTTGGTCTAAACCTTCATTTTCAGCCTGTTGTTTTACTAACCCTGAACCCGGCACGATCATCGCTTGTTTAATACTTGACGCGACTTTACGACCTTTCACAACCTCAGCAGCAGCACGAATGTCTTCTATACGAGAATTGGTACATGAACCAATAAACACGCGGTCTAATTGGATATCTG
Source organism: Acinetobacter sp. NBRC 100985 (assembly GCF_000241225.1). Classification (NCBI taxonomy): domain Bacteria; kingdom Pseudomonadati; phylum Pseudomonadota; class Gammaproteobacteria; order Moraxellales; family Moraxellaceae; genus Acinetobacter; species Acinetobacter sp. NBRC 100985. The sequence goes on from NZ_BAEB01000004.1 coordinate 58,325, forward strand.
CCAATGCCTGACCTGCAGTTAAGCCCATGTATTGGTAAGCACGCGTCCAATCATTACGCTGCACATCATCTTTTGCTTGTTCTAAGGTCGGAACAGCTTGAGAAACAGGAATTACCATTTCAGGTGAAGTTCCCCAAGACACTTGTGGTTCGATCTCTGCACCATTCAATACAACAACCGCATCGAATACGGCATCTTCATCTGAATGCAACGTATTCCAATACTCGACTGCTTGATTCCACTCTTCTCCTTGTGGCGCATAGTTGCGGTCTTTGACATAAGCAATCGTTTTATCATCTACAGCGACCATGCCTACACGAGCACCCGCTTCGATTGCCATATTACATACTGTCATACGTCCTTCAATCGACATATCACGGAAGACTTGACCACCGAACTCAATCGCATAACCAGTACCACCCGCTGTACCAATCTTGCCAATGATTGCCAAAACAACATCTTTTGACGTGACGCCTGTACCCAATACACCATCAACACGCACTAACATGTTCTTAGATTTCTTTTGTACTAAGCATTGTGTTGCCAATACATGCTCAACTTCAGATGTACCGATACCATGTGCTAAACAACCAAAAGCGCCATGTGTTGCTGTATGTGAATCGCCACAAACAACGGTCATACCAGGTAAGGTCAAACCTTGCTCTGGCCCAACTACATGCGCAATCCCTTGACGAATATCGTTGATACCAAACTCAGTGATATTAAAAGTTTTACAGTTATCATCTAAGGTTTGAACTTGGATACGCGAGGTATCATCTTCAATCCCTGCAATACCTTGTTCACGTTCTTTTTTAGAAGTTGGAACGTTATGATCAGGAGTTGCAACGTTAGCGTTTAAGCGCCATGGTTGACGATTGGCAAGCTGTAAGCCTTCAAATGCCTGAGGACTTGTGACTTCATGTAATAAGTGACGATCAATATAAATCAAGCTCGAACCATCGTCGCGCTGCTTTACTAAATGGTCATCCCATAATTTGTCATACAATGTCTTGCCTGCCATGTCATCGCTCTCCATCGTGCTTGTCATTGGACTGGGTATTCTTAATCTTAAATTGATTATAGCAATCGTTTCACATAAATCTAATTTATCATTTTTATAAATTAATAAACTTTTAGGAATGATTAATCTCGAAAATAATATTTCATCAGCTCAGGATTGCCATTCTTATGCACAGGTAAATTAAGCCATTCAATCAAAGGCTGATACTCGAGAATAAATTGATCAAATAAATTTTTAGTTATGATCATATTAGTACAATCAATTGTCACCAGCGAATACTTTTTAGCCCTGTTAAGACTATATAAATTCAAACAAAAGATAGGAGTAGGTAATTGATTGCTTCGAGACATAGCTGGAATGTAGTCATATTTTGCTTCAATAAAATTAGGATAGAAGTCAGCTTTTTTCTTATTATTCAGATATATCGTTAATTTTTTTGAATTAGAACTAAATATTAACTTTACTTTTAAATTATGCGCATCATTCCTTCGGAGTATTATCCATATAAATACACCAATAAGAACGCCTACCCCCATATAAGAGAAAATACCAATTTCTATACTCATTTTTGAATAAATTAAAAAATACATGAATTTATATAAATTCAAGTAAAGAACAATCAATGAAGCAAGACATATTATTTTTATAAGAATTCTATTCTTACTTGAATACATGTATTTTTTAGCTGTTTCATAAGTAAGACATTCTTCACTTAACACTTTTAAATTTCTAATCAATGCTTTCTCACGGTTTGTTATTTTAAATTTAGTTAAATTATCTAGAAATCCAATCATCATCAATTGAAATTTCTTTTTTACTTCTTAAATGATAATGATTATTATTTATATAAATAAGATTTAAGATGGTGACAGCGATGGCAAATATTCAGCAATTCGTGATTAACAATCAACGAACTTTAAAAAAAACGTTAAGTTACTACTTCATGCATATCACAGTAGCAATGCTGGTTGCCTATGTTGTAACAGGAAATCTGATCATGGCAGTGACTTTGAGCTTGCTTGAACCTACAGTACAAGCCTTTGCATTCTTCTTCCATGAAAAAATTTGGAATAGAACTGAGCAAAAAGTCTAACTTTTAATTATACAAATACAGCTTAAACTATATTTGTTCAGCGCTTTTACCTAAAATAGTCAGCTATATATGTCTCAGAACAAACATCTAAATTTTAATGATTTTCGAGCCTAAATTATGAATCTTGCCGCTTTTGAAGCATTTGTTAAAGTGATGGAAACGGGTTCAATTTCCATTGCTGCCGAACAGCTATTCATTACTCAGCCAGCGGTAACGAAACGGATTCATAGTCTAGAAGATTATTTTGGTGTGAAATTATTTGAATCCGCAGGCCGAGGTATTCAACCAACTCATGCGGCGCACTCTTTGCTTCCAAAAGTAAAAACTTGGCTCAATGAGCTTGGTGAAATCCACCACACACTAAGTCATGAACAAGCACAGGTACAAGGTCGTTTAAAGATTGGTACAAGTCACCATATCGGTTTACATCATCTCGCAGAGCCACTGAAAGCTTTCGTACAACTCTTCCCTCAAGTCACTTTAGATGTACATTTTGTTGATTCAGAACAAGCACATGAACAGGTACTTGCAGGTGAATTAGAACTCGCTTTCCTGACTCTCCCACCAACGGGAGATGATCGACTTAATTATTTAACCATTTGGAATGACCCTTTAGTTTTTGTTGCATCACCATTTCATCCACTCTCGCAACAAAGTAATCTTACATTAGAAGACTTAATTGCTTATCCGAGCTTATTGCCATCAGCACATACTTATACCAGTCAAATCACCTTAGCTGAATTTGAAAACAAAGGGCTAAAGCCTAAAATCACCATGAGTAACAATCCTTTAGAATCAATTCGGATGTTGGTTTCGATTGGTCTGGGATGGTCAGTTCTACCAAAGACGTTACTCAATCAGGATTTGAAACAGCTCGACTTACAATTAAATATGAATCGCCAACTGGGTATGGTTTGGCATCCTGCACGTATTCAATCTAAAGCAGCAGAAGAACTCATTCAAATGATGCAAAAAGATTAATCGCCTCCGCAACTGCTGCAACTACTTCCACAACTTGAAGAAGACTGGGCTTGTTGGTATTTAGAATAGTCTTTGCTCATTTCATCTAAGTCAAAGTATTGACCATCAACCCAACCTAAGGCTTGATCTATCACAAACAAACGAGGTATGACAGTACTATGCTTGGGTTCGAATCCAAGTAATTTACAGCTTATTTTCCATGATTCGAATAACTGTTTTTGCTGTTGTTCTGGTTCAGTATTTAAATGATATGGATTGTGGTTGAGAATTCGACCAAGTGTTGCATGGCATAATTGCTGATACTGCTGAGGGAATTCCAACATGACATGCCAAAGTGCATCAACCGCATTTGATGGCATTGCATAAGCTTGCTTTTGCATAACATGCAGCGCCAAATAATCCTTAAAACCCACTTCTATTAATTGTCGTTGTTTCAAAGTCAGCTCAGGATGAGACTGGCGAAGTTTATTCCAAAAAATCGGCTCTATTTTTAGTTGTTCAATCGCCTGTAATCGAGCGCGTTGAGATCGGGTAAGCAATGAAATATTGACAAAAAGCACACACCAAAGTATTGGAATAATCACCCAAGCTGTCCAAAATTGCTGCTGCCACGCATACATCAATCCGAATATGATAAAAGGTAAAATGATCCAACGTGTTTTTATAATCGGCTGTTGTCTTTTTAATCTTAGCAATTCGCTGAGTTGATTGGAAGTTTGTGCTTCTTGATTTATTTTTATTTTCATACTGACATCTTAAAATTTAAAAGTGACATTTATATGACAAAAAAACCTCCCTGACGAAAGGGAGGTTTTAATAATTCATTCAAATTATGCTGACTCAGTTAGATTGACCAATCTTGAATTTCCCAGCCCTGTTCTTGCGCGAGTTTTTCCAAACGGTCATCTGGGTTCACCGCAATCGCATGGTTCGCGTATTCAAGTAAAAAGCGATCATTGATTGAATCTGAATAAGCCCAAGACTCCTCAACGGTACGACCAGCTAGCCATTGATCTAAGCGCGTCAATTTACCTTGTTGATAGCAAGGAACACCTGTGACTTTCCCCGTGTATTGTCCATCAATGACTTCTGCACTGGTCGCAATAATTTCAGTAATCCCAAACTCACGGAAAATAGGTGCGGTAATAAAATCACTCGTCGCAGTAATCCCGACAATCGCATGGCCTAAGTCTTGATGTTTTTTAATTGCATCAAAACCTTTAGGTCTCATTTTCGGGCGGATGACTTTCTGCATAAACAATTGATGTAACTCAGTTAAATACTGATTATCGTGTTTAGTTAAAAACTCAAAAACAAATTCATTATACGCAATCGGGTCAAGCTGACCCGCTTTATAATCTTCATAAAATTTGTCATTCATTTGACGATGATGAACTGGATCAACCAAACCCTCATTGACCAAAAATTCACCCCATGAATGGTCAGAGTCAGTATTTAACAGCGTATGATCTAAATCAAACAAAGCCAATTGCATAGAATTTCTCGTTTAAACTGAAAATTAAGAAAAAAAATGTAAATCTATCTCCGCTAGTCGATAGAAATTCGTTAAGATCATAGCAATTTTAAACATTTTACTTTGACCTTTTTCGAGTTGGACGTGAAGAGTGACTGTCCCCGAGATCAAAGTCAACGATATAGACAAAATTTAGGTAGCCAAATGATCGACTCAGAAGGTTTCCGACCCAACGTCGGGATCATTTTGGCAAACGATGACGGACAAGTCTTATGGGCAAAGCGCATTGGTCACAATGCTTGGCAATTTCCACAAGGAGGTATCCAGTTTGGAGAAACCCCTGAACAGGCACTTTATCGTGAACTGAGAGAAGAAGTCGGCTTATTGCCCGAACACGTCCAAATTATAGCGCAAACAAAAGGTTGGCTGCGTTATCGTTTGCCACATCGGTACATTCGGTCAGATTCAGATCCGGTATGTATTGGACAAAAGCAAAAGTGGTTTTTACTGAAGTTAACGGCATCGCCTCATCATATTCAGTTAAACCTATCAGACCCACCCGAATTCGATGAATGGCAATGGGTGAGTTATTGGTACCCATTGGGTCAAGTGGTCAACTTCAAACGAGATGTTTACCGCAAAGCCATGATGGAGTTGTGTTTACAATTACCTCAGCGTTAATTGTCGTAGAATCATCATTTTAAGCAATGATTTTTGGCATTAGAGCTGTTATAACTAGGCCTATAACGATTCAATAAATTGGAGTAAACATCCATGTCAAACATGCAACTCGACACGCTTAGACGCATCGTACAAGAAATTAATGCGTCCGTCAGTTTGCATGAATCTTTGGACATTATGGTCAATCATGTGGCTGAAGCAATGCATGTTGATGTCTGCTCTATTTATTTATTGGATGAACGAAATCGCCGCTATGTGCTTATGGCTTCGAAAGGTTTAAAACCAGAAGCTGTCGGCAATGTCTCCTTAAATGTTGGTGAAGGTCTGGTTGGCTTAGTCGGTCAACGAGAAGAAATTGTCAACTTAGACAATGCGCCAAAGCATGAACGCTTTGCTTATTTACCCGAGACAGGTGAAGAACTATATAACTCATTCCTTGGCGTTCCTGTAATGTATCGCCGTAAAGTAATGGGCGTTTTAGTCGTTCAAAATAAAGAATCACAAGACTTTAGCGAAGCCGCAGAATCCTTCCTTGTTACCCTTTGCGCACAACTATCTGGTGTGATCGCACATGCTCATGCAGTCGGTAATATTGATGTATTTCGTAAACCGAGTAACGGATCAACCTATAAAACATTCCAAGGGGTTTCGGGTGCTGGCGGTATCGCGCTAGGTCGAGCAATTGTGCTATATCCCCCAGCCGATCTAACTGCAATTCCTGATCGCGAAGCTGAAGATATCAGCGATGAATTAGAACTTTTAGATCAAGCCATCGCTTCTGTTCGTCTTGAAATTCAATCTTTAGATGAAAAAATGCAAGACTCACTCATGTCAGAAGAACGTGCATTGTTTAGCGTGTTCTTACGAATGTTGGATGAAAATGTCTTGCCGAGTGAAATTAAAGAGCACATTCGAGCAGGAAGTTGGGCGCAAGGTGCTGTGCGTAAAGTTATCGATAAACATATTGCGCTATTTGCGCAAATGGAAGATGACTATTTACGTGAGCGTGTTTCCGACTTAAAAGATCTTGGTCGTCGCATTCTCGCATGTTTACAAGAAGCCGATTCTAGTCACCGAGAACTGAGTCCAGATAGTATCCTGATCGGCGAAGAAATCAGTACTGCTGCGTTGGTCGAGCTTCCTGTCGATAATATTGCTGCAATTGTAACTTCTGAAGGTGCTGCCAATTCACATATGGTGATCGTGGCGCGCGCTCTCGGTATTCCAACGGTTGTTGGTGTGACTGAGCTCCCAATCACGACGCTTGATGATATTGAAATGATTGTGGATGCGTATCAAGGACGTGTCTTTGTCAATCCACCACGTCGTTTACGTCAACGTTATAAAGAAGTTCAAAAAGAAGAAGAACAAATTGCAAAAGATTTAAAGCAGTACGAAACTAAAGATGCTGTAACGCCTGATGGTGTTGCTATTCCGTTATTCGTCAATACGGGTTTAATGATCGATGTTGTGCGCGGCGTACAACGTGGTGCAAAAGGTGTTGGTTTATATCGTAGTGAAATTCCATTTATGCTACGTGAACGCTTCCCAGGTGAAGAAGAACAACGCGCCATTTACCGCCAACAACTCAGCCATTTTGCCAATAAACCTGTGATTATGCGTACACTGGATATTGGCGCGGACAAAGACCTTCCTTATTTCAGCATTGAAGAGGAAAATTCTGCTTTAGGTTGGCGTGGTTTACGTTTCACCCTCGATCATCCTGAGATTTTTTCAGCACAAATTCGCGCGATGCTCAAAGCCAGTATTGGTTTGAATAATTTACATATTCTTCTTCCGATGGTGACTAGTGTCAGTGAAGTAGAAGAAGTGTTGTATTTACTTGAGCGTGACTGGATTGCGGTCCAAGAAGAAGAGCAAGTCAAAATCACACGTCCTAAAATCGGAATTATGGTTGAAGTACCAAGCGTACTATTACAAATTGGTGAGTTTGCCGAACTGGTTGATTTCTTCTCGGTGGGTTCAAATGATTTGACTCAGTACTTACTTGCTGTAGATCGTAATAATCCGCATGTTGCTAACGTATATTCGCACTTCCACCCTTCTGTGTTACGTGCCTTAAAACGTTTAGTTGAAGAATGTCATATTCATGAAAAACCTGTAAGCGTCTGCGGTGAGATGGCTGGTGATCCATTATCAGCAATTTTATTAATGGCGATGGGCTTTAATACGCTCTCTATGAGTTCGAGTAACATCTTGCGTGTACGCAAAGCAATTTGTCATGTGCCTATGACAGATGCTCAAAGATTATTAGATGATGTTCTGCAAATGAATAATCCTCTGGTCGTAAAAAGTTGGTTAGAACATTACTTTAAGACACATGGGCTTGGCGATATGGTTAAATCCAACCGTTTAGTCGGTGCCTAACGCATTTTTAAAAATAAAGAAAAAGAGCGATTATTCTTAGAATATCGCTCTTTTTTATATCAGTATTTAAATTTTACTTAGTTTCACGTAAGTAGATTTGCTGCTTAGTCCCATTCAATGTAACTCGCGGAAACTTACGATCATAATCAATCACAATTGCATCTTTACCTGAGAGATTCTTCATATCAGACTCCCATGTCACGTAATAAGTAACTTCCGCATCACTTCTTACTGGTGGTCGAATCAACTTCAGATGATCCGTAGGTAAGCTCAATTCAACACGAAAAGGGACTTGTGATACTTGAACTTTCTTTTGTTGAATCAGGGTTGCTGGGACATCCGCCATACGGCTTTCGACAGCATATAGACTTACTGTGCCCTGTTGTGGTTGAACGCTGTAATTTCCTTGCCCAACAAATTCTACCGTTACGGCGTTAGAGTGATTTGCTTTGATATGATCTGTTTGTGGCATAGAGCTACAACCCGTTAAAGCTGTCAAAGATAGACCAAGACTCAGTGCTATTTTTTTCATTTTTGAAATCTCTTAATTAATCAAACAAAAATACCATAACCAACTCCAAAAACTGCTCCACTTACACATCTTCAACTCAAAGCATCATCAACAATTAAAATATCTACTCAGCAGACTATTTGTAACGAATCACTTGAGATAATGGAATTAGTTCCTAGCTCGATGAAAATAGCTGACTTTTACATAACTGCAACAGATGACAGCCATTATTATTTTAAAAAGCCAAATATTTTTAAAGCATTCTCGGCTTAGCTTCGACGGATACTCGACGAAAGTAAAATAATTCAATAATTCTTTATTTTTCATTATGTTTTATCTTTTTTTAACAATTTATACATCCACAACAACACAGTTCATGTTTAAGATTTATGCAACTTCAATCGAATAAAGCATTTAAGACATCAACTTTAATCCATTGGAAAAAAAGGTTTCATAAACCTAGAGTAAAAGTACAAAGAATGTGAACTGATTCATGTGAAACCAAATTTAGGCATCTCTTAACTCGATACCCAATTTGCAGGATGAATCACTAAAACATTCATAATTTTGAACGGTAAATAGTTGAAGTGACTTCGCTCACAAGTCATTTTGATGGAGAAAGATCATGAGCCAAGACGATAAAGTACAAGCAAATACAACGTCCTCAGGACAATGCCCTGTTCTCCACGGCGGCAATACGGAAATGAGCGGTGGCCCAATGGCATGGTGGCCGAATGCTTTAAACCTCGACATTTTACATCAACACGATAAAAAAACTGATCCAATGGATCCAGATTTTGATTATGCCAAAGCATTTGCTGAGCTTGACTTAGAAGCGGTTAAACAAGACCTACGCGAATTGATCAATACTAGCCAAGATTGGTGGCCAGCGGATTGGGGCAGTTATGTCGGGATGATGGTTCGTACCGCATGGCACCTTGCAGGAAGCTATCGTAAACAAGATGGTCGCGGTGGTGCAAATACAGGTAATCAACGTTTCGCGCCATTAAACAGCTGGCCTGATAACGTCAATACAGATAAAGGCCGCCGTTTGTTATGGCCAATCAAGAGAAAATACGGCAACAAAATCTCATGGGGCGATTTAATCGTACTCGCAGGTACAGTGGCATATGACGTTGCTGGATTAAAAACCTTTGGTTTCGCAGGCGGCCGTGTCGATATTTGGGCACCTGAAAAAGATGTGTACTGGGGCAGTGAGAAAAAATGGTTAGATGCAACTAAAAACCGTTATGACAACGATCAAGATCGTGCATCCCTTGAAAATCCACTCGCAGCAGTACAAATGGGTCTAATTTATGTCAACCCAGAAGGTGTAGATGGTGTACCTGATCCATTGCGTACTGCACAAGATATGCGGACCACATTTGACCGTATGGGGATGGATGACGAAGAAACGGTTGCTTTAACTGCGGGTGGTCATACTGTTGGTAAGGCACATGGTAATGGTAAAGCAGAAAACTTAGGCGCTGATGTGGAAGGTGCTGATGTTGAATTCCAAGGCTTAGGTTGGCATAACTCAGAAGGCACAGGCAATGCTGGTAATACCATGGTCAGTGGTATTGAAGGTGCTTGGACGACTCATCCAACCAAATGGGATAATGAATTCTTCTACTTACTTTTCACTTATGATTGGGAATTGCGTAAAAGCCCTGCGGGTGCGCATCAGTGGGAACCGATCAATATTAAAGAAGAAGATAAACCAGTTGACGCCCACAATCCGGATGTTCGCCGCAACCCAATCATGACTGATGCGGATATGGCACTTAAAATTGACCCAGAATACCGTAAGATTTCTGAACGTTTCTATCGTGACCCAGCCTATCTTGCAGAAGTTTTCTCGCGCGCTTGGTTCAAACTGACGCATCGTGATATGGGGCCAAAAAGTCGTTATTTAGGTGCGGATGTACCAGCAGAAGATTTAATTTGGCAAGATCCTATTCCAACCGTGGATTACACCTTAACTGATAGTGAAGTCGCGGAACTCAAAGCGAAGTTACTTGCAAGTGGTCTATCGGCTAGTGACCTCATCACAACCGCTTGGGATAGTGCACGTACTTATCGTGGTTCGGATTTCCGTGGTGGCGCAAATGGTGCACGTATCCGCTTAGCGCCACAGAAAGACTGGGTAGCTAATGAACCTGAACGCTTACAAAAAGTCTTGGCAGTGTTGGAGTCAATCCAAGCCAGCTTAAGCAAGAAAGTAAGTATTGCTGATCTCATCGTACTTGGTGGTACAGCGGCTGTTGAACAAGCAGCACATAAAGCTGGTGTTCAAATTACCGTGCCATTTGCAGCAGGTCGTGGCGATGCAACTGCCGAACAAACAGATGTTTATTCATTTGAACCTTTAGAACCGTTACATGATGGTTTCCGTAACTGGCAGAAACAACACTATGCAACGACACCAGAAGAGTTATTGCTAGACCAAGCTCAACTTTTGGGATTAACTGCACCTGAAATGACTGTTTTAGTTGGTGGCTTACGTATACTTGGTGCGAACTACGGCGACAACCCTCAAGGTGTACTCACAGATCGCGTTGGTGTGCTCAGCAACGATTTCTTCGTAAACTTGACAGATATGCAATACAACTGGAAACCAACTGGCCGTAACAGCTACAACATCGTTGAGCGTGACAGCGGCACAGTAAAATGGACAGCAAGTCGTGTGGACTTAGTATTTGGTTCAAACTCCATTCTACGTGCTTATGCTGAAGTCTATGCACAAGATGACAACAAAGAGAAATTCGTAAAAGACTTTGTTAAAGCTTGGGTCAAAGTGATGAATGCAGATCGTTTTGATCTCGCCTAATCCATGTGATATTTTAAGTGAAAGAAAATAAAGAACCCTCGCGGTTCTTTATTTTTATATAAAACTCAAAATATTAGTAGAAAAATAATCATGCCAAATCAAATCGAACAATTGATTCAAGAACACGACATGATCCTATTCGATGCGCAGTGTGTGCTCTGCTCCGCTTGGGCTGACTTCATGATCAAACATGACCATCAAACTCAATTCAAATTAGTCTCTGTTCAGTCTCAGTTAGGACAACACATTCTTAGAAAATATCAGTTCCCAACAGATCATTTTGAAACCATGATTTTGCTAGAAAAAGGTCAACTCTATACTGAATCAACTGCTTTTTTACGGATCATGCAGCGTCTCGATTTCCCTTATTCCAGTTTAAAATATGGCAAACTGCTTCCAAAAAAGTTACGCGACTTTGCCTATCGTCGCATCGCATTAAATCGTTATCGGCTATTTGGCAAAACTGAGCACTGCTATGTTGTTGGTTCAGATGTGGAATCGCACTTTTTATTAGATGAGAAATTAAAATGAAGAATGCTGAAATGGCGCTTCATCGTATCTTAAAATTTTGTCAGTTGATGATTGCGCTACTTTGGATTTATCAAGGGTTATTTCCCAAATTCATCTTTCAAGTCACTGATGAAAAGGTATTATGGCAATTCATACATATCCCGACACCCTATATCACCGATATGATTGTTTTATCAGGGATTGCAGAAATTATTTTTGGAAGTCTATTCTTATTTATCAAACATCAGTATTTACATTATCTGAATTTATTGGGTTTGACCCTCTTATTGCTCTGCGTTCTATTGATTTATCCAGACAGGATTTATCAAGCATTCAATCCTGTCGTTATGAATTTGGGGTTAGGTAGTCTCTCAGTCATCGCACTTTGGTGCATTGATGCTCAAAAAATTAAGCCCGAATAAAATGACCTTCACGAATACAATAAAAAGGATTAACCAATTTTGAAGAAGACTTCATCGCTTGCTGTAGTTCATGCTCTGGCGCATCGCGCTTTTCATCCGTAAGCTGAAAAGTTCGATAATGAATCGCCAAGGAACGATGTGCGTGTAAATCCAAATGTGCATGGAACGCATCTTGTGGATTCATATGTACATAACGCATCAATTTTCGTGGCTCATACGCCCCGATTGGTAGTAGCGCAACTCGTGCATCTCCATAACGCTCGTGGATCTGTTTAAAGTGGCCTGCATAACCGGTATCACCTGCAAAGAAACAGTGTCCAGTTTTTGCCAATAACGAAAATCCACCCCAAAGTGCTCGATTTTGATCGCGGATTCCCCGTCCTGACGCGTGTTGTGCTGGTGTGTATGCAATCTTCAACTCATCATGGAACGGAATTTCTTGCCACCAATCCATTTCGATCACATGCAAATGTTTGGGCATATAGTGACTATTGCCTAAGCCTGTGTAGATTGGCATCTCGAATTTTTCATGCAACCATTCTAAAGTCGCAAGATCCATATGATCGTAGTGATTGTGGCTCAATAGTACGCCATGAATCGTAGGTAAATGCTCAAGTGCGATTCCAGCAGGACAAGCACGCTGCGGCCCTTGCCCTTGTTTAGGACTCACATATTCACACCAAACTGGATCAGTCAAAAAGTTATATGGCCCAATTTGAATCAAGACTGTAGCATGACCAACAAACCAGATTTGCCAGTTATTGAGGTCTACTTCGGGGCGATCTTGTGGAAGCTCCAACATATGGTTACGCATGTTCCATTCATGCGAACGGTCAACATTCCACGTATAAGATTTACGTGTCGCAAGCCAAGTCAGTAATCCTTTTCGATCAAAAGGCGTTAGACGCTTTTCCAAATTATAAAAGCGATCAACACCACAATGATCAGATGTTTCATGTGGAAATGGAGGTTTCCCAAAAGTATGGCTCAAGCAAGATTGGGTCGGCAATTGATAGGTTAATGTCGGCTTATCTTTCATGTACTTCTTCTATAATGAAATCTGATCATCTTTAGCATCAATGAATAAACTTAAAATGATAACGGACTATCACTCTAACTTTTTTCAAATCAATCTATTGTATGAGTTTTGAGAGGGTTTGATTACAGTCAAACGATCAAATTTGATCCTAACATAACGTTTTTAGTTATGCTGATTTTCTTTACTTGAATCAATACAAATTTAAGTTATTGCTAAGCTTCATCATCTAGATTACTCCTATCGAATGCTTAATTTTTTAATACATTTTTTATATTTTAAAATGAAGCATATTGTATAAAAAAGCAGCTACTATATAATCCGCCACACAGAACGACTTTCGAATACCATACTTTTAAAAATAACAGTAAGACATACTTGGATCAGTCTTATGGAATTACGACATTTACGCTATTTCATCACCGTTGCAGAAGAACTTAGTTTTAGCAAAGCTGCAATCAAACTTCACACCGCTCAACCATCTTTGAGCCAGCAAATCAAAGATCTGGAAGATGATGTTGGTGTGCAGTTGTTTCATCGTACCAAACGCAAAGTAGAGCTGACCGAAGAGGGTCATGTATTTTTGGAACAAGCTCGCTTAACCTTAAATCAAGCAGATAAAGCGGTAACAATGGCTCGCCAAGTCGCAGCGGCAAAAGTACAGTTTCTTCGCATCGGTTTTGTGCCATCGGCTGAAATACGGATTTTTCCTTATATTATCCCACGCTTGAGAGTCAAAATTCCTAAGCTTCAAATCCGAACACTTAACTTAAAAGAAAGTGATCAAATTAATGAATTAAAGAAAGGCGATTTAGACATTATTTTTATAAATCAAGACTTTCAAAATGATACCTTTGCAAGTCAGCTTGTCCTGAAAGAGCCTTTGATTTTTATGCTCCCCAAACGACATCCTCTAGCAAATGTAGATGAAATCACAACGGATCAACTCAACGGCTTAGACCTTACGATTCTTTCACACAAACTATCTCAACCACTCGCGAAAACGATTTTGCAGTTTATCGATCAGCATCAAATTAAGTTCAAAACTATCCATGAAACCAACGGTATTGCGGAAAGCATCGAAGCCGTGGATTCAGGGCAAAGTTGTGCTATTTTGCCATCATACATGCAAGCATTGGCAACCGAGAAGGTCGTAGTGAAAGCCTTAAATCATGCATTACCTTGCTTAGATGTATTTATGAGCTTCAATAAAATCTCATCGAACGAAACGACTGAACAATTCTTAGAAGAAATTCGGCTCGTTTTTGATTTGGATCAATTTCCACTTTATGCAAGTTAAAAAAAGCCGACTTCGTCGGCTTTTGATTGATGATCACTTAAACATTGCTAAAAACTGCAGCAAATTTTTGGAAACCTGGTCGTTTGGAAATATTTTCTAAATAACGTTCAATCGCTGGATGTGATTGCACTTCATTCATTTTTAACTGCCAAAATAGCATTGCCGCTACCGAAACATCTGCTGCGGTAAATTGCTCACCGCATAAATAAGGACTCGCCTCACCCAGTCCCTGCACAAAAGCATTATAGGCATCTTCATAGTCACCATAACCGACAGACATTTTTTGCTCTGCTTTCACATCAATGCCCAGCATTTTATTGGTAGATGCGGCTTCCCAAGGACCCGAGATAAAGAATAACCAACGATAATATAGCCCACGTTTTGGATCATTTAATGCTGGAGCTAAACCCTTCTCTGCAAATTTATCTGCTAAATAAGCACAAATTGCATCAAGTTCATACACCACCACATCGCCATCGACCAAAACAGGGACTTTGCCAAATGGATTAATTTTTAGATATTCAAGTGACTTCATTTCTGTCTGATAAGCCACCTCAATGCGTTCACACTCAACACCTAATTCAATGAGTAACCAGTCTACAACTACACCGCGAGACATATTATTGGTATAAAGTTTAAGTGCCATTTTGATATTTCCTTGTTTGTTGGTTTTATTTAAATTTAATGGCTGTGATTGTCAGTTTTTGTCAGTAGTCGCACGACAAACTTCTTGTGTCCACCATTGTTGAAATAATTGGTGTTTAAATTGTGGGTAAAGTTCTTGGCTGAGGCTCAATTGCTGGATGCGATCAATTCGAAAGTGCCTAAAACCATCACGCAGTTCACACCAAGCTGCAAGGACGATGCGATCATTAAAATAACCTAAAGCAAAAGGCCACAAAACTCTAGAGCTGATTCTTTGCTGTTCATCAGCGTAATCCACGGTGATTTTAACTTGTTGTCGAATCGCTAAACGAACTTGTTCCACCAGCATTTCATTGACAGGTAGCCATGCTGTAATTGATCTCAATGTGGTTTGCTCTAATAAATGCTGGCAGTGTTCAGGTAACACGGCATTTAACTTCGCTAGAACGGCTTTGGAAGCAGATTTTAAAGCTTGATCTGGAATATCATTTAGCCAATTTAACGCTAGAAAAATGGCCTCAATTTCGGTTTCATTCAAGGTCATTGGCGGCAACAAAAAATCTTCTTTAAGCTGAAAGCCTAAACCCGCCGCCGCATCAATATTCACACCTTGATCACGTAAGGTCTCAATATCTCGATACACACTGCGCTGACTGATCTGCAATCGCTCTGCTAACACCTGTGCTGTGACTGGATAACGATATTCTCTTAAAAGTTGCAGCAGATTGAGCAAACGAATTGAACGTGACATGAAATTCCTATTGTTATTATTCAAAAGCTGAAAATGGAAGTTCCTCTCCATCGTTATTATTTTTAGGCTTGTTCCATCATGAATGACTTATAAAAATGATGAAACAAGCCTCATATCGAATATATTAGGCTTCAGTTAATACTGTAGCTTGTATAGTCATTTGTAAATAACGATGTAACTCAGAGACAGAGTTTGCAATCGTTAATGGCTGATACTGCTCTAAGGTTGCAATGCTATGCACACCATAGCTCACGCCAATACGTGGCATATTTAGATTTTGTGCCATTTCGAGGTCATAACTGGTATCCCCCACCATAATCGCACGATCAACAACCACATCTAATTCAGTTAAGATTTGCTCTAACATCAATGGATCAGGTTTCGACTTGGTTTCACTCGCAGCACGAGTAATGTCAAAAATGTCATGGCTCTCCGTTTGACTTAACACTCGATCTAAACCTTTACGACTTTTTCCAGTAGCAACCGCAAGCTTTAAACCCTGCTGCTTAAGCTCAGTCAGTAATTCAGCCACACCTGCAAACCAAGCATCGCCTTTAGAATTGGCAACATAATGATCGGCATAGCATTGCAAAATCTCTTGGTGCAAATGTGGTACTTGCGGAAATAATGTTTGCATTACTTCAGGTAAACCTAGACCAATAATACTTTTAGCTGCTTCATCCGTAAGTGGTTGTTGAAATTGTTGTGCTGCATATTGCAGACTTGCCACAATTTGCCCAACCGAATCGAATAAGGTTCCGTCCCAATCGAAAATCACCAGTTCGATTTTTTGACTCATTTCTGCTTTCTCAACTCATCGACCACTTGCTGCATATCATCAGGCATTGGTGCTTCAATCACAGGATAATTAGGGATTTCTAAACGCAATGCATGTAAGCATAAACGTCTTGCTTCTGGCCCTGTATAGGCACTGTTATGTCCATATTTATCGTCACCCACCAGTGGATGACCAATACTTAAACCATGCACACGAATTTGATGTGTACGTCCTGATAATGGTGAAGCATGTACTAAGGTTGCTGCCTTATAACGTTCAATGACCTTCCATTCCGTTTTACTTGGCTTACCGTCTTTGCTGACACGCACACGACGTTCGCCATTGGCCAGCTCATAACGCAACAGAGGTGCATCAATCAACTGCTGATCTAAGCTGACCTGACCTTTAACAATTGCAGCATAGGTTTTCTTAATTTTATGTTCACGAAGTAAATCTTGCAGTAATTTCAGCGTACTACGCTTTTTACTGATCATCACCAAACCAGAAGTATCACGGTCAATACGATGGATCAGTTCTAAATACTTTTTCCCTGTCGCAGCGCGTAAAGCTTCAATCAAACCGTAAGCCACACCACTACCACCATGCACAGCAATGCCTGAAGGCTTGTTCACGACTAAAAGACCTTCATCCTCATACACGACTCGGCTGAGTAGGCTTTGTGCCACACTATCACTCACTGGTGCAGCTGTTTCGTCTTTTTGTTCATAACGGATCGGTGCGACACGGATCTGGTCACCAATACTTAAACGAGTCTCTGCTTTTATTCTTTTTTTATTAACGCGTACTTGTCCTTCACGAATCAAACGATAGATTCGACTTTTTGGAACACCTTTTAATCGGGTAAATAAAAAGTTATCTATTCGCTGCCCGTCTTGATGCTCATCCACGTCAAACCAAGTGACACTTTGCCATTGTTGTGTAGAATTCATACGCTCGATTAATCCAAGATTTGCTAAATATGATTAAAAAATGATCATTTAGCTAAGTTATTTCACAAGAAACCTAAACTTAGCCCATAGGCAGATGCTGCAAGGTTTGGTATATTCAGCGCACGGATACCACCGTAAGTGAGCATCAAATCGGAAATTTTATTTTAGATAAAATTTTAAATCGAAGAGATATTCACCAACAACTCGGATAGGTCCTAAAGAATTATGCCGACGCCGAAGGCTTATTATATCGGCAAAATGGCAAACTGTTGCGTTTAATTGTGCATCTGCACATACAGTTTGTTCAGAAAAAATATGTCGCCAGCAATTTGCTGGTTATTAAACGTAAACTGATCCACATCAGACAATTTGCTCCCTGATGTCGCATTCAGGCTAAAGCGTTGATGCATTGGAACTGCCAGGCAGAGATACGATGATCATTCCGTATCGAGACTTCCAGATGGATCGACTTCAATGCTTAATGACAGTGAAAGTCACCATCCAATGCACCGCTCACCCGCCAGTGAAGCGTACAGGAAACTTTGGTTATGTCGGGTTGAGTGATATTTCACAGATGCAAAACATGGATGAAATATCAATTACCCTAAGATTGAAGCAATATTGCTAACATCGAAATAACGGTATCAAAGCCCAAACTGGATACTAACAGTCAGTGGTTTCAGAGCATCGTACATAAAGTTGCTTCTGAGTCTTGATCGCGCCAATTTGATGTTTGCTCAAACGTAATGAGCCCGTTGTTTGTGTGCATCACTATTAGGTGTCACACCCATGAAACGTATGTTGATTAATGCAACTCACGCCGAAGAAGTTCGCGTTGCACTTATCACTGGTAATCGTCTTTACGATTTCGATTTAGAGAATCGTACTCGTGAACAAAAAAAATCAAATATCTATAAAGGCCATGTCACTCGCGTTGAACCATCTTTAGAAGCGGTTTTCGTTGAGTACGGCGCACAGCGTCAAGGCTTTTTATCAATGCGAGAAATCGCAAACTCATATTTCAAAGCTGATCCTCGTCAAACATCAAACATTCGTGAATTGATCACTGAAGGGACTGAGCTACTGGTTCAAGTTGAAAAAGAAGAACGTGGCAACAAAGGTGCTGCGCTTTCGACGTTCATTTCACTTGCTGGTCGTTATCTCGTTTTGATGCCAAACAATCCGAAAGGTGGCGGTATCAGCCGTCAAATTTCAGGTTCAGTACGCGAAGAGTTAAAAGAAATTTTAGCATCACTCAATGTTCCTCGTGGCATGAGTGTGATCGTTCGTACTGCTGGTATCGGTCGTACACAAGAAGAGTTACAACTCGACTTACAACATTTGTTAGACCTTTGGGCTCAAATTCAAAGTTCTGCAAGTTCTGGCCCTTCTCCGATGTTGGTTCATCAAGAAGCAGGTGTAGTGACACGTGCTATTCGTGATTACTTACGTGATGACGTTGCAGAAATTTTAATTGACAGCGAGCAAGCCTATAACGAAGCTTATAACTTTGTAAAAGCAGTGATGCCTCGTCAGCTCGACAAATTAAAAACTTATACCTTGAATGAGCCTTTATTTGCTCATTTTGGCATCGAAAGTCAAATTCAAACGGCTTATGAACGTGAAGTAAAACTTCCTTCTGGTGGTTCAATCGTAATTGACCAAACTGAAGCACTGGTGTCTATCGATATTAACTCTGCGAAATCGACACGCGGACATGATGTTGAAGAAACTGCGTTAAATACCAACTTAGAAGCAGCCGAAGAAATCGCACGTCAACTTCGTTTACGTGATATTGGCGGTTTAGTCGTAATCGATTTCATCGATATGACCAAAGATCGTAATCAACGTATGGTTGAAGCGAAACTTCGTGAAGCAACACAAAGTGATCGTGCACGTATCCAGTTTGGTCAACTTTCACGTTTTGGTCTCATGGAAATGAGCCGTCAACGTTTGCGTCCATCTTTGGAAGAAGCAACAGGTTATGTATGCCCACGCTGCCATGGTACAGGTATGGTTCGTGACTTACGTTCGTTGTCACTTTCAATTATGCGTAAAGTGGAAGAAATCGCGTTACGTGAGCGTCAAGGTGAAGTGCAAGTTGAAGTGCCTGTAGAGATTGCTGCATTCTTATTGAATGAAAAGCGTCACAGCCTTGTTTACTTAGAACAAACTTCTAATGTACGTGTAACGGTACTTCCTCATCCGCATTTAGAAACGCCACACTACGAAATTCAATACAACCCAGCAGGCTTTGCACCATCTAGCTATGAACGTACTGAAGCGACTCGTTCAAGCGAAAAAGAATTGGGGTATGAATCTTCTGAATGGCATTTAGAAGATGCTGAGCACAACCACCCTGCACCTGCTCAAAACAATGCAGCACCACAAAAGAAAGCTGCTCAACAGCAGCAAACAGCTCAGCCTAAACAAAACCAAGCGGCAACTCAAAAATCAGCTAGCCCTTGTGCATGGTTAGAGAATTTGTTTGTTCAAAAACAAGCTCAAACAACTGACCAATCACGTTCTGCTCAAAATGCAGCAGCAGCGATTGAGCAAATGATCAACAACGGCGCAGTAAGCCGCGGTCAATTTGGTCAAGTCAATACACCAGCGATAACAGAAACTGCTGCTCCAGCAGGGAACAACAATGCTTACATGGCTCAAGCGCCAGCTAAACAAGAAACGCGTGAGCAATTTGAAAAAGACGAAAAACCACATCGTCCAAATCAAAACCAGAAAAAACGTAAGCACAAAGAGCAGCGTGAACAACATTCACAAGCACATGAGCAACAAAATCAAGTTCATGAAGAAGTTGTTCAGCTTTCACGCCAAGAACAGCGTCAAGAGCAACGTGAATTAAAACGTCAGCAAAAACGTCAACAACAGCACGAACCGCAAAACCAGCAACAGCATCATGAAGCTGCAAACGGTAATGATGCTGCGCCAGTGCCACGTCGTGATCGTAATAATCAGCAACGACCAAGTCGTCCAAACCGTCATCGCGATCAAAGTGTCTTAAATGAGACACCTGCTCAAGCAGAATCAACAAACAATCCTCAACAAGTAAAAGTTGATGTTGTTGATGCGCCACGTGCAGAGTCAATGAACACTGCCTTGATCGTGAATATTGACCAAGGTCAAAGTGAAATTGTGGCAATTAACCCACAACAACCAGCTGTGGAAAAAGCTGCACCAAAAGCTGAGTCCGTTGCTCCTGCCGTAGTCGAGACCGTTGAGACTGCACCTGTTCAAGAAGAACAAGTTGTCGTTGAAACAACGCCTGCTCCTGAAGAAGCACAAGCGCCTGCAAAACGTGCAAGTAACGATCCACGCTCTCGTCGCCGTCAACGTGGCGCTCAAACTGAGCAAAAAGCCGCTGCGAAAGTTGCGCCATCGCAAATTCCTACGCTGGGTCAATACACACTTGGTAGCTTGATTCGTCATGTCTATGGTGAAGATTGCACAATTTTGATTGAGCAATTTGGTCTTGTTACAACCTTCAACCGTGCTTTACAAAAGTTCTCTGAACAATATGCAAGTACGCTAGTTGCTGAAACAACAGTAGCTGAAGAAAAACGTCCTGTAACTCGTGATGCTGAGCTTCCTAGTCAAAAACCGACTGAGGACGTTGAACCTGCACCAGTGCTTGCATTAACACCTCCTGAAGCGCCAGCTGCTCGTGTTGCGAATGATCCACGCGAACGTCGTCGTTTGGCAAAACTCGCTGCGGAACAA
The DNA here is from genome assembly GCF_000241225.1 of Acinetobacter sp. NBRC 100985. Taxonomy (NCBI): domain Bacteria; kingdom Pseudomonadati; phylum Pseudomonadota; class Gammaproteobacteria; order Moraxellales; family Moraxellaceae; genus Acinetobacter; species Acinetobacter sp. NBRC 100985. Next base: position 79,434 of record NZ_BAEB01000004.1, read on the forward strand.
GCCAAAGAAGCTCATATCGCTTCAAATGCTACACCTGCAACAGTCGAAAGCACTGAGGCTAAGGAAGAAGCACCTGCGCCAGTAGTAGCTGAAACTGAAGTGGTTGCAGAGCCAGCAGCACCAGAGCAACAACCTCTAGAGTTAGCAACAACTGATGTAGAAAAAGCACCAGAAACTGAAGTTGCAGCAACGAAAGAAGAGACGGCTAAAGAACAAGTTGTCGTCGAAGAAACTGTGGTTGTAGAAGCAGCACCCAAAAAAGTAAAAGCTGAAGAGAAATCTGAAGCCGTTACTGAAAAGGTGGATGCTGAAGACGAAGCTGCTCAAATCGAGAAAGAAAAATCGAGCCGCCCTCGCCGCCCGCGTGGTCGTCCACCGAAAAAGAGCACCGCTAGCAATGAGTAATTTGCTAAATTGCACACAATAAGCAAAAGCCTAGTCATTTCGATGACTAGGCTTTTTTGTTATTTTGTCAAATTAGGTTGATTGCTCTAGGGACTTACCATTAAAAACAGCATCAACAACAATGATGTTAAATGGTTGTGTTCTATACAGATAGCCATTTTTTGGATTGATCGAAAAATAAATAGGATTGATATGAGCCAAACTACGCAGACCGATATTATTACTCTTGGTGATGTCGCAACTCGACTTCCAAACTTCATCACTAAAGTACCTCATATCCTGAATGGTCTTAAACAAGCATACTTGCGAACACCAACTTCTCCAGCGGGTTTGGGGATTGCCTTTGAAAAAGCTGTAAAACGTAATCCACAAGGTATCGCACTGTTATTTGAAGATCAAAGCTACAGCTATCAAGCATTAAATGAATGGGCAAACCAAATTGCACATTATTATTTATCTCTTGGTGCTAAAAAAGGTGATGTCGTTGCAGTGATGGTTGAAAACCGTCCTGAGCTAATTGCATCAATCGTGGCTTTAGCCAAAATCGGTGTGACCATCGCATTAGTCAACACATCACAAGTTGGCAAAGTACTCGCTCACAGCATTAACTTGGTTAATCCAATTGCAGTTATTGCAGGTGAAGAAGTTCGTGCAGCGATAGACGAAACCCGTACAGACTTAAATGTTGCTCCAGATCGTTTTCATTGGTTTGCAGATCAAGAAACGCGTAAAAATGCAGGTACTGCCCCTCAAGGCTATATCAACCTTGCTCAACAAATTGATCAATTTCCAAAGTTCAATCCATCAACCACACGTACGGTTACGGGTAAAGACGGTTTATTCTATATTTACACCTCGGGTACAACTGGTTTACCAAAAGCGGTCATCTTTACGCATAGTCGCTGGACATTGGCATACGGTACGTATGGCCACATCTTGAACCTTGGTAAAGATGATGTAATGTATGTAACGCTACCGCTTTATCATGCAACGGGTGTTGTTGTGTGCTGGTGTGGTGTAATTGCGGGCAGTGCAACACTTGCAGTACGTCGTAAATACTCGACTAGCGCATTCTGGAAAGATGTTCAAAAATTCAATGCTTCAGCTATTGGCTATGTGGGTGAACTTTGCCGATACTTGATTGATGCACCTGAAACAGAATTAGATCGTGCTCACCGTGTAACCAAAATGATTGGTAACGGTATGCGCCCAAACATCTGGGGTAAATTCAAAGATCGTTTTGGTGTTCAAGAAGTCCTAGAACTCTATGCATCAAGCGAGGGTAACGTTGGCTTCAGTAATATTTTCAACTTTGATAATACTGTAGGTTTCTCCCCTACCCCTTATGCAATCGTTGAATTTGATAAAGAGAAAAATGAACTTGTCCGTGACAAAAAAGGTTACTGCAAGAAAGTGAAAACAGGCGAAGTTGGTTTACTTATCGGTAAGATCACTAGCCGTTCTCCTTTTGACGGCTATACTGACCCTGAGAAAAACAAATCTGTGATTTTGAAAGATGTATTCACCAAAGGTGACTCATATTTCAATACAGGTGATTTAGTTCGCGATATCGGCTTCCGCCATGCACAATTTGTAGATCGTCTTGGCGACACTTTCCGTTGGAAAGGTGAAAACGTTTCTACAACCGAAGTTGAAAACATGGTTTGCGAATATGACAAGATCGCTGAGGCTGTCGTATACGGTGTTGAAATTCCAAATACCAATGGTCGTGCTGGTATGGCAGCAATCACACTTGTTGACGGCGTAGAGCTCAATGAAACAGATTTAGCAGAGATGGTGAACGTATTTAAAAAATGCTTACCGTCATACGCAATTCCTGTTTTCTTACGCATACAAGCAAAAGTTGAAACGACAGGTACATTCAAATACCAAAAGAATAAACTCAAAGAAGAAGCGTTTAATCCAAGCAAAACTTCTGAACGTTTATTGGTTTTATTACCGAGTGCAACAAGTTATTGTGATGTAAGTACTGAGATTTTTGACAATATTCAAAGTTATCAATACCGTTTCTAGTTTATTTTTTAGCTAAACAAGAGGAAATCGTGCTTTTTATAAACAATCATGCACATGTTTTTAAATTTCCTCTTGTGTTAGCTGAATAAGTTGCTAGAATACGCAACATCAAAACGAGATGGGTCGTTAGCTCAGTTGGTAGAGCAGCGGACTTTTAATCCGTTGGTCCCGCGTTCGAGTCGCGGACGACCCACCATTTAATGTTTTGTTAGTTTGTAAAATGTATTTTACAAATGCCTGTAAGAGATTTAACGTCATAGAAAATCATAGATTTTCTTTTACGACAAAGTAAAAAATATTTTACTTATCCTCGTTCAGGGTCGTTAGCTCAGTTGGTAGAGCAGCGGACTTTTAATCCGTTGGTCCCGCGTTCGAGTCGCGGACGACCCACCATATTCTAAAAAGCCTCATCATAAATGATGAGGCTTTTTATTTTGTCTAAACTATTTTTCCAAATGATGACAAATAAATTTAAATTGCTTTAAGCATCCTTGCTCAAAGCATTCATATCATTAGATTATAAAAATGCTTCTAAGACTGAGTTTAAGAACATATGCCCTTGGGCTGTGCAAGCTAAGATAGCAGGGTCTTCAAGCAATAATTTTTTGTCGCGTAATTGTGTTAGAACATCATCCAAATCACGCAACGCTAAACCTGTCCGTTGTTCATAAAGTTCAACAGGCACACCTTCATTTAAGCGTAGCGCATTCATCATAAATTCAAAGGGTAATTCGTCTGCTTCAATTCGTTTCATTTGCACATGATCAGCAGGAACTTTAGCTAAGTAATCTTTGGGCAAGCGTGTCTTCTGAAAGCGGTAAATCCCATCAGGACGCGTCACTTTACCATGTGCCCCAGCCCCAATCGCCAAATAGTCTCCAAACTGCCAATAATTTAGATTGTGTGTAGATGGCTTTTCCTTACGCCATGCAGAGACTTCATAATTTACGTAGCCATTTGCAATAAGATAGGCCTCACCTTTCTCCTGAATATGCTCTAAAACTTCATCTTGTGGCAATATAGGCTGAGTTCTAAAGAAAACAGTATTTGGCTCAATGGTTAACTGATACCAGCTAATATGCGTCGCTCCATGCGTTACAGCTAACTTTAGATCTGTGAGCGCTTGTTCTTCTGTCTGCTTTGGTAAACCATGCATTAAATCGACATTGACACGCTCGAAGCCTGCCTGACGCGCCTGCTGAATTGCATCCAAAGCATTATCTGCTGAATGAATCCGCCCTAAGCGCTGTAAATGATCAGCATCAAAACTTTGTACACCGAGCGATAAACGATTAATTCCAGTCGCAAGATAATCTGCAAAAGGATCATGCTCAACTGTTCCCGGATTGGCTTCCAGTGTAATTTCACAATCGGCTTCAAAATCCAATCGAGTTTTAAGTTGATCGAATAACCACTGATAGCCTTGTGCTGAGATTAAAGATGGCGTTCCACCACCAATAAACACACTATGAATTGCACGACCTTGAGCCATTTCTATCTGTGTTTCAAAATCAGCCACCAAAGCCGCAAGATATTGTTGCTCCAAATCCATTGATAACTGCCCATCAGGAACAGCATGCGAATTGAAATCACAATAAGGACATTTACGCACACACCAAGGCATATGGATATACAGAGAAAGTGGAATATTTGCTGGATTTAAATGACTCAAAGTAAAAGCTCAATAACAGAACTTTTCTATTTTAACATGACTCTCTCAATCAGCTTATTATCATCACTTCACGATTCAGTTAGACTGTGATTACAAAGAACAATTAGATTGATAATATGATGAAAATCTCTAGCCAATTGCTATTTATTCTTCCCCTTGCGTTAGGTGTTGGAATTGCAATGGCATTTCAAACAGCAATCAATGCTCAATTCCGAGAACATTTACATTCTCCGCTTCAGGCCGCATTTCTTTCATTTCTTGTTGGCACAGTTATTTTGGCTTTTTTAGTCTATTTTCAGGATGTATCTAAACCAAGTTTAAGTGAACTTTCAAATATTCCGTGGTATTTATGGATTGGCGGTTGCCTTGGGGTTTATGCCATTAGTATGAGCATTTATACTGCGCCTAAGCTCGGTTTTTTGACTTTTTCTGGTTTAGTCATTTTTGGGCAATTGGTGATTTCAATGTTACTTGATCATTTTGGCTGGATAGGTACGGACAAAACGCCTATAAACTGGCAACGCTTGCTTGGCGGTATTGTTATTTTTATCGGTGTGTTACTCACCTTACAGCGTTAGGGATATAGCCCCTAACTCTCCTTTATTTTTATAAGAGTATTTTTTGTGTCTCACACTTCCACGACGCGCTATGAATTGAAGCAATTATTCCATTTGATGCTTCCTATTCTGATTACTCAATTTGCTCAAGCTGGTTTAGGCCTGATTGATACCATTATGGCAGGGCATCTTTCCGCTGCTGACCTTGCAGCGATTGCTGTTGGTGTCGGCTTATGGATTCCTGTTATGTTGCTGTTTGCAGGGATTATGATTGCCGCTACGCCGCTCGTTGCGGAAGCGCGTGGTGCGAAAACACCTGAAAAAATTCCAACGATTGCTCGCCAATCTTTGTGGGTCGCTTTCATCCTCGGTATTTTGGCAATGCTGATCTTGCAGGCGATGCCAATGCTACTGCCACTTTTCGGCGTACCAGAAGCCTTATTACCTAAAGCGAGCTTATTCTTGCATGCGATTGGCTTTGGTATGCCAGCTGTAATGATGTATGCAGCATTACGCAGTTACTCCGAGGCCTTAGGCCATCCACGTCCTGTTACGGCAATTAGCCTAATCGCCTTACTCGTCCTCATCCCACTGAACTTTATCTTTATGTATGGATTTGGGCCAATTCCTGCATTGGGGAGTGCTGGATGCGGTTTTGCTACAGCAATTCTACAATGGTTAATGTTCATCACTTTGGCGATCTACATCTCTAAAGCAAAAGCATATAAACAAGCACCTATTTTCACTCAATGGGAAAAAATTGATCCGTATTGGGTCAAAAGAATACTCAAGCTTGGTTTTCCAATTGGACTCGCAGTTTTCTTCGAAGTTAGTATTTTCAGTACAGGCGCATTGGTCCTCAGCCCATTAGGCGAAAATGCAATTGCTGCACATCAAATTGCCATTTCCGTGACTTCTCAATTGTTCATGATTCCATTGTCTCTAGCCATTGCACTCACCATTCGTGTGGGAATGTATTATGGTGAAAAAAACTGGCTTGCCATGCGACAAGTACAAAAAGTCGGGCTATTAAGTGCAACATTCTTTGCAGCCTGTACGATGGCATTGATCGCGGTTGCACGCCCATACATCGTGGCAATTTACACAGATGATCTTCAAGTAATTCCTGTTGCTATGTATCTACTTTGGTTTGCGATGGCATATCAGCTCATGGATGCGTGGCAAGTCAGTGCCGCAGGATGCTTACGTGGGATGCAAGATACACAAGCACCAATGTGGATTACGTTGATGGCATATTGGGTAATCGCCTTTCCAATTGGTCTGTATTTAGCACGCTATACCGTTTGGGGTGTCGCAGGTGTTTGGTTAGGATTGATTATTGGTTTAACCATCGCATGTGTATTACTTATTGGGCGATTGTATTTAAACAATAAACGCTTAGCCAACCTCCTTTAGATATTTTTCCTAGTGAAGCTGTAAGTCTCACTACAGCTCTCAAGAGATTTAAAATATCAAGAAGAATAAAAATAAAATGTACTCAACAACCTAAAATCACCTTAGATGCTCAAGCACTCCCCTCTTTTAAAGATAATTTAGGGGAGATTTTTAAATTACATCACTTAACATTTTGTTATAGGCAATTTAAGTTTTGTCGCCTATGATCAAAGTATCAATTTAAAACTGGATCGTATGAGGTCAAGCGAAATGGCGAAGCATGCAAGTTCACCCAGTAAACGTTTTCTAAAACTCGCTGGTATGACCGCAAGTATTGCGACCAAAAGCGTCGCCAACTCCATTCGCAATCTCAATGCAGACGAAGAACAAAAAAATGCAGCACGAAGCCAACTCTTTCAAGATATCGGATTACAAATTGCTGATACCTTAGGTGAAATGAAAGGCGCGGTAATGAAAGTCGGTCAAATCGCCTCACAGTACAAAGATATTTTCCCACCCGAAGTCGCTAAAGCAATTGCCAAACTACAACGCCAAGCACCAGCAATGCCTTTCGCTGCAATTAAACAGCAAGTTGAAAAAGAGCTAGGTAAACCCTTAACTGAAGTATTTAGCTCTTTTGAAGCAGAGCCTTTTGCTGCTGCATCGATTGGACAAGTACATCGTGCAGTGCTACCGAATGGTCAATCAGTTGTGGTCAAAGTGCAATATCCAGGGGTCGACGATGCATGTGAAAGTGATTTAAAACAAGTCCGTCTTGCACTTCGTCTCATGGGTGTTTTAAAAATTGATAAAAAATTACAAGACCAACTTTTTAAAGAAATTCAAGATAGTTTATCTGCTGAACTTAATTATGAAATTGAGGCACAAAACCTCGAAGTCTTTAAAACATTTCATGAAAAACTCGATGACCAAGTCATTATACCGACGGTCTATAAAGAATATTCTTCTCGTCGCGTTCTTACACTCAGCTTAGAACAAGGCGAGTCCATTGAAACTGCAAGCACATGGTCAGTCGAAACACGCAATCAAATTGGTCGACGTTTAATTCGTGCTTTGGGGCAAGAAATGTTTTTCTTAAAACGTTTTCACTGTGACCCCCATCCAGGGAATTTTGCATTCCGAGAAGATGGCAGTATCATCATTTATGACTACGGCAGTGTAAAAACCCTTTCACCTGAAATCATTCAGCATTTTAAAGCATTGGTAAATGCAGCTCGCCAAGAAGATATTAATCAGGTTGAAAATCTACTGGTTGAGCTACATTCAATCGCTGAAAAGCAAAAATTTCCAAGCGAGCTTTATGTCCAGTGGATCGAAATCCTACTGCGTCCATTAAGCACACATTACGATTTTGCTGAAAATTCATCTCATCACGATGGCATGAGACTGGTGAAGAAATCATTAAAATATTGGGATGTCTTTAAACCATCACCTGATACGCTGATGGTGAATCGAACGATTTCAGGACATTACTGGAATCTCATTCATCTGAAGGTGCATGACAATTTGAATGATCTTTTTGAAGAACTGGTACCGAATTATTAAACCCATCCTACTTTTCATCGGCGAATTTCAAAGAAGCTGTATTATTTAAATGTATAAATAATACAGCTTGAAGTTTCATGAATTGACTCCATATATTGTTATGTTATAACATTTCTATATAAATTAGGAGTATTTAAAAATGCGTAAAGATATCCACCCTACATACCAACAAGTTCTATTTCATGACACCAATGCGGATGCTTATTTCTTAATTGGGAGTACGCTTCAAACCAAGCAAACGAAAGAATATCAAGGTAAAGTTTATCCATACGTTACGCTGGATATTTCAAGTGCATCACACCCGTTTTATACAGGTGAGCAACGTCAGGCGAGCAATGAAGGTCGTGTTGCAAGCTTTAATAAACGCTTTGGTCGTTTTAACCGCAAGGGTTAATCTTATTTTAAGTTTCACCCATTAGGCTGTAATTATTCGAAGTCTAAGGCAATCTCCTCCGCTTAGACTTCTTTTTTTATGCCTAAAATTCAAATCTCATTTTCAGATTGTCCAACGAAACCAAACTCAATGGGTGCTTTGACATAAAACAAAGAGATTTCTTTGCTATTCAAATAATCTAACAATTCCTTTGCTTGATCCTCTGTCACAGCAAACTGAACTTGTACTGGACGATCCGCCAGCTCAAAGAAATGTCCAGAATGCAATTGACCATGATGGTCTAAACCTTCGACAGCACTTAACATCGTTGCACCTCGTAGATTCATTTTCTTCGCGACACTAAACAACCACTCATTCATGGACTGTCCCTGATAAGTTCGATTTTGGGCAGTATAAAAAGTAATTAAAAATCCATTCATTTTGACTATTCCCCCAACTAAGCCGCGCTTAACCACTGATGTAAACTCATTCCTAAAATCGTAAATAACAATGAGCCTAAAACATGAATCGCAATTGCGGCACATGCATAACCCAATTTACCACTTTGTAGCAAGGTCACGATCTCAGCTGAAAAGGTTGAAAATGTTGTAAGCGCGCCACAAAAGCCTGTAATCACAAAAAGTTTATAATTGGGACTGAGTGAACTTTGAGAAAAATATGAAATTGCAAATCCAATGATAAAACCACCAACAAAATTTACGGCGACTGTTCCCAATGGAATATTAGGAAAAATTGGATTGAGTTTGAGTCCAATAAACCAGCGCAACCAAGCACCAAACATTGAACCTAATGCAATCGAAATTAAAGGATAATACATGACTCACTCCAAACACTGATTTGGAGATAAATAAACATTCAACATGGGTTTATTTTTCTGAGGACTGATCATCTGCGAACTCCAAATTAAAGAACAGAGCACGCACAAACCTACGCCCCTGTTCAGGGAAACGTAGGCATCATTAGCTCTCATCTAGTAAAAAATGGAGCGGTTTGTGATAGGAGGAATGCCATCTCCTTTGCTCTAAAATAACATAATTTTTAGACAACTCAACACTGTGTATAAACATAAAGTTATCCACAATCTAGTTCGATTTTTCTAAAATCCGTTCACCGAGTACATGAAAATCTAAAGCAGGGACAACAAATGTAAAAGCATCTGTGTCACTTTCCACGCCAAATTTCTTTAATAATGCAGGCGCGTTAAGAGACAAGATTTGAGCAGCTCGTATATCTTCATACTGAACAGGCATCTCAATATCACCCTGCGAAATGCATTCAGGTCGATCAACCCATTCTGCCCAAGCGTGATCTTGATCCACCAAAAATTGTACCGCCTCATCCCATGAATCAAACATCTGTTGCCATGTTGGTGTGAGTGTTTTTTCCTGTGTCATTTTTACATCACTGTTAAATGAATAGTCTGTATCAACAAAAACATCTGTCTGAATACTTTGCTGCTGTGGATTAAACTGATGCTGAAATACAGGCGCATACTGTGCAGGCATCACATCACTGGCTAGTCGTCCACCCATCACATAGAGATACTGATCTAAAAGCACTTGCTCAAAAATCACAGTCTTCGGATAAGTATGATCTAGATAAAATCGCCAATTACTTTGCTGTGGCGACGGCATCCATTGACGTAACCCACCTAAAAAGCGAAAACCGAAATGCTGATGTTGATAGGTTAAAATCGTAAAAATTGTTTTACCTTGCTTCTCCCAAAGTGGTACATCAGAAGGATAATGCTGACGTACCTGCTCCACATCTACCAGCCAAGATAAATAGACAATATCTTTGACCTGACTTTCTAAACGCATAAATGGAATACAACGCATCAACAGTCGGCGCAACTGCAAAATCAAACGACAACTCAAAAATTTGGCAAGCAATTGAAAAAGTGTATTTTGTTTAGGTGGCTTAAAACGATGTCTATTCATTGTTGTCATATCACTCATCATTGCGATGAGCATAATCATCTTCAATCAATACGTCCAGTTTGGTCACATCGACTCATCAATTTCAACCATTCAATGATATGATTCTTGCATTCAGTGAAGTGGACATGGAATTTAAAATGGCTCAAAGCTTATTGGCTCAACTTAAAGATGGTTCTGCAAAGTTTGCAGATGTATTGGCGTTTATTGAAGCACGTTACCAACACACCCCTACGACCTTTCAGAATGGCGCACAGTTCAATGCCGCAACCGAAAATCAAGGCAGTGCTAAAGTACTCACTTTTGCAAAGCTAGAAGGTTTAAATCAACAAGATACGCTGAGCTTATTTGCAGAACATTATGCATCTGTTCTCGCGACGCCAGAAGCAACAGACCATCAAAACATTCGTCAGTTTATGCAAAATGGATGGGATGGCGTAAAGTTTGAAGGCGAAGCTTTAACTGCAAAATAATGATCTTATTGGCTCAAGACAGCCATGACGCTAGGGGGCGAACACTGTTCGCCTGCTCTGCTTTGATGCTCCCTTGAGCATTTATATTGTCCACTGCATAATTTTAAAAATAATCTGAGAAAAATAATGCTGATCAATCAAAACAATGTATTACAACAACTCAGGAACATCACTTTAGCAGCACAAGGCCTTCATCAAAAATCAGCCTTTGGAACAGATAAGGCAGCCGTCATTCAAACACTGACACAATTGGGTTATGTGCAAATTGATACCTTATCCATGGTGGCAAGAGCACATCATCACACTTTTTGGACACGTATTCCTGACTATCAACCGCAATGGCTCGACCAATTGGTTGCAGAGGGGCAGATTTTTGAATATTGGTTTCATGCAGCATCTTATTTGCCGATACAAGATTTTAGATACGCGCTGCCCAAAATGCACAGCATCAAAAATCGAGAATCACGTTATTATCAAGCGGACGCACAAGTCATGCGTCATGTTTATGATCGAATCCGCATTGAAGGCGCTCAAAAAGCGAGAGACTTTGAAAGCTTAAGCAAAAAGCAAGGCAGCTGGTGGAATTGGAAACCAACCAAAATGGCGCTTGAGCAGCTTTTTATGCAAGGTGATTTGATGATTAGTGCTCGAAACGGCATCGAGAAAGTCTATGATTTGAGCGAAAGAGTGTTGCCCAATCATATTAATACCACATGTCCAGACCCGCTTGAATATGCTGAATACTTGGTTAAGACCTATTTACGCGCTTATGGCTTTACGACGATCAAACAAATCACCCATTTAAAAACCGAGCCGATCCTGCGGAAAAATATTGTATTGGTTATACAGCACATGCTTGAAGAAGGTGTAATCCAAAAATTAAATATTGCTAAATTTCCTACAATCTACGTCCTGACTGGTTTGCAAGATCAAATCGAAAATACCCCGCATAGCAACCTGTCACTGCTTTCGCCTTTTGACAACGCCATTATTCATCGTGAACGAATCAAAACCCATTTTGACTTTGATTTTCGTCTTGAGTGCTACACACCACAAGCCAAACGTAAGTATGGATATTTTTGTTTGCCGATCTTATTTGGCGATATTTTTATTGGTCGAGTAGATTGCAAAGCACATCGTAAAAGTGGTCGATTTGAACTTATTCATTTGCATATCGAAAATACACAGATTGACACGTCATCTTGGTTGCCGCCATTTCTTGATACTTTACAACGCTTTGCTCAGTTTAATCAGTGCCAATCTATTGAAATCACGCAGATTAGCCCGCCAGCACTATCCAGTGTAGTTCGTGAATTTCTGACAATTGGCTGGGAAAAAGTAAACTTTGAAGGTAATGCTTTCACTGCAAAATAATCATTTAAGAGGGATTATTTCCTGCTTTATTAACTCTGAAATTGAGTTTTATGGTCTAGATAACTTATGCAATTCATTGGTTAAGCTATAAAAATCCCCACCCATTTTCCCAACGCTGTGTAAACTCTGTTGATTGATCATTGTGCCATCCCAAAGATGATCAGCCACATAAATTGCCTTTACATCTAACAATGCAACTGTACCGCCAGAAGCTAAACTACTCAGTTGTAAAACTTCTCTTAATTGGCATTCATATCGAATCGGTGCATCTTTTACAGCCAATGGCTGAACAGAATGACTCTCACAAGATTCAATCTTAGCGAATTCAAATTCACTCTGTTCTGGCGGCAACAGTGCACAGGATAAATTCATCTTTTCCAATAATTCAGTATTGGCAATATGAATCACACATTGCTTCGTTGCGATTAAATTTCTCAAAGTATCTTTATCTTGACCACTTTGTGGATTGACTTGTGAATACCACAGAATCGGAGGATTACAGCTTGCAACATTGAAAAAAGAATAAGGGGCAATATTGGCTACACCCTCAGTAGATAAGGTACTAATCCACGCAATGGGTCTTGGTGTGATGCCTCCAACCAATAACCGATAAACTTCTGTTGGCGAAAGTGATGCCGTATCAAAAATCATATTTATACCCAAAACAAGGACCAAGAAATCAAATACATTGCCAAATCATCAAAAAGCAATGCTTGCTTTATGGGCGCTCCTCAAACTGAGGTAAATCATCTGCAATACAGTCCCATTCTGCTTTAGAGCCAACAAAAATATGCATCTGAGGCTTTTGCTGCAAAGGTGTATCCAAGGTCCCTATTCTTAAACGATATAACTCAGGTTGTGCATCTCGAGAACTAATCAAGGGTGAACCACACTCACTACAGAACCAACGATATACACCTGATGTTGCAAATTTTTTAACTAAATTTTCGCCTTGAGTAATTTTAAATGCTGTGCTGCTGATCGGTGCATTGGTCGCAAAAGCTGTGCCATTAGCTTTACGACAGCGCTGGCAATGGCACTGTATAACATCACCGATCTCCCCGTGGATTTCATAATGAATACCACCACACAAACAGCTTCCTTGAAAAATCGGCGCAGCTAAAGACATAGTTATTATCCAAATCAAAGTTTTCTAAAAATTAGCATTAATAAAATTAAAATAACAAGCAAATGGTAAAAACAAAAGTATTGAAAATTTGAATGCTATGTTTAGAACTTTGAAAAGCATTACGTTTTAAATTAATTGACTAATGCTGCAAATAAACCACCAATCGTAATGTAGAAAACGACAGGCATGCCCAAGAACCAAAATTTAGCCCAAGCATTGGTGTTAAAAACCTGTGTCGCTCCACGATAACTTACCCAACATGAAAGCAATAAAAATGGAATTGTTATGACAGCTAAAAACGTCGAATTATTATAGGCATCGACATAATTTTTATAGAGAAATGTTTGAATCAAAGTGACAACAATGATCGGCAATACATAAACTAATGCCTGCAAAACAAACACATGTCGAGCAAGTTGCGGATCAGCATCCTGAACACCAGAAAATTGCAGACGCTTTTTATACCACCAGCCTTGTATGACCCAAGCCAATGCAGCCGACAAAATGCCCATCCCCAGCACCCAAAGCCAGTATGCGAACCATGTCTCTGTCAAGGAATCTGTAAACGATGAAGATTGACCAAGCTCAGAACTTAATAGCTTCTGATCAATGCGATCCATTACAGCGACAACACCAATCAAATAAGCCATCAGCATAATACTTTTATGGTGATAGTGATTCGATTGAGAAAAAAATGTCTTCGGTTTAAAAAATAAATTGAATAAATTTTTTGGCTGAAATGGTTGAATAATTTCTATGTTTTGCTCTTCTAAAGTGTGTTCAGTATTCATATCGGCTCGTCATAAATTAGAATATTTTTAATCAAAATAATATCGGATATAGCGTAAAAAAGTGAGCTGTTTCAGTCACTCAAAAGTTGATGAACACCTTGTCCTACTGCTCGCCCCGTTGCAAAACAGGCTGTCAGCAAATAGCCACCTGTAGGTGCATCCCAATCCAACATTTCACCACAACAAAAGATATAAGGATTAGATCGCAATTGAAACTGCGGAGACAGTGCCTCTTGCTTCACGCCGCCTGCACAACTAATGGCTTCTTGAATAGGACGGAATCCATCCAAAGGAATACATAACTGTTTGATATGTTGCGCCATTCGTCTAGCATCAGACCACTGTGCTTTAGTAATGACTTCACGAATTAAATTGATTTTGACTTGATCTAAGCCCGCTTTACGCCAAATATTAGTTAAAGACTGCTTTTTATTGCCTTGTAACTTATTTTCTAACTGCGCCAAACTGACATCGGGCAGCAAATCCAAATAAAGTTGTAAGACTTGATGGTTGGCATTTAAGTCTCTTAAATCACGCCCTAACTTATAGATCACACCACTTTCCAAACCATAGTGTGTAATCACAATATCACCATGCGTTTTGTTTTCTGCATTCACCCATGCATCAACGCGTTTAAGGGGTTGCCCAAAACAATCTTGCATGAATGGCGACCATGTTTTCAGTACTCCAACATTGCTGGGTTGAAAAGTTTCAATTTCGTCCTGTGCTAACCAATCTTGCCATAAGCCATCACTGCCCAACTGTGCCCAAGACACCGCACCACAGGCCAAAACTATCGCATCATAACTTGCCGTAAAACGCTGAGTCTGATTTTCAATCGTGAGTTCATTTTTAGATAATTCTACACAGCGATGGCGATAGTGAAATTTTACCATCGCTGTCATCAAACGTTTTAGCCAAGCGCGAAGTAAAGGCGCTGCTTTCATTTCAACGGGGAAAACTCGTCCAGAGCTGCCAATATAGGATTCGATGCCTAAACCATGCATCCAATTTTGAATCCACGCTGCATCCCACTGTTTGATCCAAGGCGCAAGCCATTCCGCTTGATCATAGCGTTGAATAAAATCCGTGACAGGCTCATTATGGGAAATATTCAGTCCTGTTTTACCTGCCATCAAAAACTTACGTGCAGCAGAAGGTTTTTGTTCAAACACATCAATCGTATAGTCATATTGACTGAGTACTTCGGCTGCCATCAAACCTGCTGGGCCAGCGCCAATAATGGCAATGCGCTTATTCGGCATCACTGCTCTCAGACCTGATCTGCCCTTGTAATGGCATGAAATCATCAAAACGCGTGACATATTCCTGAGGCTTAGTCATTAGCAATTGCTGGCATAATTCACCGCGTTCTAAGTACTTAATTTCAAAATGTGTACGTGCCGAATCACTAGCAATTTTTTGTTTTTCATATGGCAGCTTCCATATTTCAATCAGTTGCTGTTCCGCTTCATCAATATATTCGGGAATGTTACTGGCAAGTGTAATCGTGCCATTCGGCTTTAAGCGCGAAATTAGAAACTCAAAAAAAGGCATATTTAACCAGCGTTGTGCTGGATTATGAGGTTCTGGGTTGGGATAGAGAATAAAGAAATGTCCAACTTGTGCTGGAAATAAAGCATGGACGATCCACGGTAATGCATCCGCATGAATCGGGTTTAAATATTCACGCACTTCAAGTTGATGCTGTTTTTGCATCGCCAAAAATTTTTCTTTAGTACGCTCAATTGCATATAACGTGGTTTGAGGATTTTGTCCTGTAAAAAGTAAGGCATGCTTACCTTTACCAGCACCAATTTCAACGCAAATTGGTGTATTTGGAATTTGCTGAAAATCTCGTGGAGCTTGCATTCTATGCGCTTGAAATTGACGAATCGACATAATCACATCAAACTATCTATAAATCGGGCATAAGTCTAACAAGTCACTTTGCTTTTGCCTAATGTATTTAGTTTTGCTGTAGGAATTTTCTATGCCTCGTACATTTCCATGTCCACGTTGTGGTGAAGCTAGTACTTGGGAAGGCAATGAATTTCGCCCATTTTGTTCTGAGCGCTGCAAATTAATCGATCTAGGTGCTTGGGCAAGTGAAGAATATAAATTGCCTACTCAAGATGCACCTCAAGCAGGCTTACAGCGTCACGAAGATGACTATGAGGATTAGCCCGCTTTGCTCGCAACAAACGGGTTAAATTGCTTTTCATAACCGATGGTACTGATTGGGCCATGACCTGAAATAAACTGCGTTTCATCAGGCAAGCTAAAGCACTCACGTTGAATCGAATCAAGTAACTGTTGATGATTGCCTTTCGGAAAGTCTGTACGTCCAATCGAACCCTTAAACAGTACATCTCCTGTCCAAAGCAAACCATGTTGAGCGTTATAGAACATCACATGACCAGGAGTATGCCCTGGTGCAAAGCGAACCTCAAATTCATCATCACCCAGTTTAAGGACTTCTCCACCCTCCAACCACTGATCAACTTTGACAGGTTGAGGAATCGGGAAGCCATAACGTGCCGATACTTCTTGGATCATATCTAACCAAAACTGATCTTCTTTATGCGGCCCAATCACAGGAATTTTCCATGTCTCAGCCAACTCACCCACCGCACCTGCATGATCAAGATGCCCATGTGTTAGCCAAAGTGCCTTGACCTTTAAACCTAATGCTTCCACCTCTTTTTTGAGTACCGCTGCATCACCGCCCGCATCAATCAAAACAGCTTCTTTACTCTCACTATCCCAAACAATGGAACAGTTTTGAGCAAATGCAGTTACGGGCACAATTTTGACTTGCAGCATAAAAACCTCTGGCGAAATAAGCGTCGATTTAACGATGGGCTAAGGTATGAGTAAGAGCATCAAGATTAGCTTGAACAAGGCTCGCAAGCAAATCTATATGCGACTGTTGCGCATTCAAGGCAGGAATGTATGCATATTCTCCACCACCTGCATGTTGGAAAATTTCTTTATTCTGCATGGCTAATTCTTCAAGTGTTTCCAAACAATCTGCTGAGAATGCTGGACTAAGTACCTGTACAGATTTTACTTTTTGCTCACCCCATTGTTGCAGCAATTGATCTGTATAAGGCTTTACCCACTCTTGCTTACCAAATCGCGATTGGAAGCTAATCGCCCACTCATCATCATTTAAATGCAACGCTTCAGCGACTAAACGTGCTGTAGTTCGACAACGATCCGCATACGGGTCGCCTTTATCAGCATAAGGCTGAGGAATACCATGAAAAGACATGAGTAGTTTCTGCGCTTTGCCATGATGCGTTTGATATTCAAGAACACTTTCAGCAAGTGCCTGAATAAATAGTGGATGCTGATAATAATCTTTAATCAACGTCAAGCCAGGTAAATGGCGTTGTTTAGGAATCCATTTTGCAAAAGCATCATAAAGTGGTGCTGTCGACGTTGCTGAATATTGCGGAAATAATGGTAATAAAATGACATGTTCTTGTGGATCTTTTTCTAATTGATCCAGTACGCCATAAATACTCGGTTGACCATAAGTCATGGCAGGTACAACCGTTAAATCAAACTGATGATTTTCATCTTGTAAGCGTTGTTTGACCAACTGCGCTTGCTCAAGCACAATTTCCCGCATCGGTGAATCTTTTGACCATACTGAGGCGTAGGCTTCAGCCACTCGCTTTGGGCGAAACGTCAGAACGAATAAATGCAAGATCACCCACCAAATTGGTTTGGGAATTTCGATCACTCGCGTATCAGATAAGAATTGTTTTAAGAAACGACGCACTGCTGGCACAGTGGCTTCATCTGGCGTACCTAAATTAGCCAAAACCACAGTGACTTTTGGTTTTTGTATCGCTGACATTAACCGCTTCCGCTATAAGTAAATTTCTCTCATTACTTTAGCAGTTTTAGGATTTTTTTTAAATGGGTTTAATGCATGGTCTTAAACTGAAAAACCCGATTACTATCCAACATATTACTTTCCAATAGCTTCTGGCCTTTGTGCGTCAGCTGCCATAACATCCGTTGACGATCATCACGCCCAGCAGGAACAATCCACTCATTTTGTCGCATCTGCAATTTGATCTCATGCAAAGCACGGATATTAATCTGCGCGCGAGATACAGCATGCGCTCGTGGCATCTCTTTTCGAGCATCATCCAAACCAGTTTCATTTAAGTATTCATTCATACGTTTTGAAAAATATTCTTCTGGTGTTGGAATAATAAACGACGCACCTAAGACATTGAGTAGTTGTGCCCAAGTTATTTTACGAAAGGTTTTTATTTCTTTGAAATTGCCATCTTGGTAAGCATGCATACGATATTCAAATGAATACAGTTCATGCATAGAAACTTTTGGTACGGAAGCAATTGGATCAGCTTCACGCCCACCAACTTCTGCTTCGAGTTGTTTGACTTTGGTACGTAATGCATCAATTTCGTCTTGTAAGACTTGAGTATTTTGAGGACGAACCCAACCCACAACCGGATAGCGCTCCAACATTTGTGGCATGCTCGAACGCACAGCAAGCTCTAAATCTCTCAATGTCCGATAACAGAAAACTTGATCAACCTCATGCTGAAGTTGCTTTCTAAACTCTTTAAATTTTTCTTTCAGCTCAGGTTTATTATCATGCAAACTAGTTTCACGTGAATCAGGATCTTCATGCATGAAAACAATCACTGGTTTTTGTTTGGTCATTGCATAGATATATTCTAGATGCATATAGCCAACACCTGAGACTGACTGCTCACCGTACTGACTACCCAGCAGGATCACGACATAATCACAGTCATCAATCTGACGACGTGCAATCGAGGTACTTAAAGGTGTGCGCTGTTCCAAGCCCCACGAAAAGAACCCCATTCCAACCAAAGTTTGAGTTAATACTGCCCGCTCTGGTTGCATTTCATTGCCAGACGTAGAAATAAAAACTTGATAACGAGTATCTTGCATAGGCTGAGCCTCATTTTACTTATCTATAAACCCAAGCCCTTGAGCCTGTAATTTATGAACAGATAACCCCATAAAATCTTAATTATGGTTAGAAATTCAGAATCCAAAAACTAAACTTCAACCAGATCTTGAATCGTCCATGTCAGTTGTTCTGGTATCAAATGTTGGAGTACTGGCTCCAACTCAACCGCATTTTGACCGCTAACAAAACATTCAATACGTGTAATATTATGACTTATTTTGTCACATAATAACCTATTTTTTATCAAAATATATGCTGTTTGTCGCGCAACTGCCTGTCCTGAATCAATTAATTTCAGCTTTTCAGCAAAAATTTGATGAATAGCATCTTTCAAGAATGGATAGTGCGTACAACCAAGTACGAGAAAATCTGCGCCTTGGTGTACAACAGGTTCTAATATCTGTCGTAATACGCTTAAACAACCATCACTCATCTGCTGCCCAGCTTCTACAAACGGAACAAGCTCTAAACTGGTCACGGTTAACACCTTTACCCCTGCAGGTTCAGCAAACTTGGTCATCACATCTTTGATCAATCGACCACGAAACGTTGCAGGGGTTGCTAACACAGCGACAACCTTAGATTGTGTTTGCAATACAGCTGGCTTTAGCGCTGGTACTAATCCAACAATAGGAAAATTTTCCCCATAATGTTCGCGCAAATAATCCAAACTAAACGCAGATGCGGTATTACAAGCAACTACAGCAATCTTACAGCCTTGCCGATATAACCATTCAATTGCATGTGCCGTTAATTCACGAATTTCTTGGTCAGAACGTGCACCATAAGGAACGTGCGCCGTATCTGCATAATAAATGATGCGCTCATTTGGCAGATGTCGTGCAATTTCCTGTGCTATCGAAAGCCCTCCTATTCCTGAATCAAAAACCCCAATTGGTGCATCTGATGATGCATGTGGCATAGGATGAAGTACTTCAGTAATAGGTTGAACGGCAGTCATACAGATATATTGACACAATGATTAATTCACTCTTTTTAGCTTAAACCTCAGGTGCTCAAATGCAATACCAAATCACCACTTTTTAACGTTAAAACAGCTTCACCATTTTCAGTTTCTGACAGACAGCCATAATTCACGAGATGATAAAAACTTTGTCGTTGAATTAATGCATTTATACCAAAGCGTACATGCACATATGGACGCAATTCCCCTTGATATTCCCGCATAAAAATCGGATGTTCCTCATCTACGATCACGACATCTTGATTGGTTGTGGTCAACTGTAAATAAAGCTTACCCTCAATCTCAACTTGATCAGCCTGATTGATCAATAAAGGTTCATCCTCTACCTCAATTTCGATCTGCTCAACAGGGGTTTTTAAGTAGAATTTTCCATCTTCTTTCCAAAGCACTTTGCTAAACAGATCTAACAGTGCTTGGCGTTTGACCAATTGACCTTCGTGCCACCATTCTCCGTTAGCTTTTACGCGTAGATCCATTTTGCCACAATGCTTTGGATGCCATTGGTCTAAAGGTGGAATTGACCTTTTGTGACTTTGCTGTACATCTTTTAAGTATTGTGTAATGTTCATTAAGTTTTTATCATCAGACAACACGGTTTTTCCCTGATTTTCTAAAGAGTTTTGTGGAGAATCATTTTCATTTATCATAGTTTATGCCTTGCTGACGAGAAAATATGACCGCTCAGCCAATTGGCGAGATCAAGGTTTAAAACTATACTATCCCAAACGTTTGCAAGCGCAATAGCTAGTTTTTGTGCTTGGCAATTAAGAACACTCATGGCAGCACCGAATAGCAATGATTACGGTTGCCACCCTTAAAATATGAGGAGTCCTACATGGAACACATCGAACGCGAAGCGATGGAGTTTGACGTAGTGATCGTAGGCGCTGGACCTGCGGGTTTATCTGCTGCGATTAAAATTCGTCAATTAGCGATTGAAAACAACCTACCAGATCTTTCTGTTTGTGTGGTTGAAAAAGGCTCTGAAGTTGGTGCGCATATCCTTTCTGGTGCTGTACTTGAACCGCGTGCCATGAATGAATTGTTCCCGAACTGGAAAGAAGAAGGCGCTCCGCTGAATGTTCCTGTTACGGGCGACGAAACTTATTTCTTATTGTCTGATACCAAAGCACAAAAGATGCCGTATTGGATGGTTCCTAAATCAATGCACAACGAAGGGAACTATGTCATTTCTCTTGGTAATGTCGTGCGTTGGTTAGGTCAAAAGGCTGAAGAATTAGAAGTTTCTATCTTCCCAGGCTTTGCTGCTGCTGAAGTGCTTTACCATGAAGATGGTACCGTTAAAGGCATTCAAACAGGTGATATGGGGATTGGTAAAAATGGTGAGCCAACACATAACTTCACGCCGGGTTATGAACTTCACGCTAAATATACATT
>NZ_BAEB01000003.1:0-2053 GCF_000241225.1 Acinetobacter sp. NBRC 100985
CTGTGGCGAAACGTCTCGCCAATACCAAGCAGATGAATTACCAGCAATGGCTTGAAGTTCGAAAGCAGGGTATTGGTAGCAGTGATGCCGCAACCGCCTGTGGACTGAATCCGTATATGTCGATGCTGGAACTATGGATGATCAAAACAGGGCGAATGCAACAAAACATCGAGGATGAAAGTGCAGGCTATGCGCCCTTGTATTGGGGTAAACAACTCGAACCTTTAGTCGCTGAGTACTACAGCATGCACACCAATCATAAAGTTCGTCGAGTCAATGCAGTGCTACAACATCCTGATGAAGACAAGCATTTTATGCTCGCCAATTTGGATTATGCCGTGGTAGGTAATGAAGAGGTGCAAATTCTTGAATGTAAAACCGTAGGGGAATATGGAGCAAAACTGTGGCGAGATGGCGTACCGCTGTATGTGCTGTGTCAGGTACAGCATCAATTGGCGGTGACAGGCAAACAGGCAGCGCATATCTGTGCCTTGATCTGTGGACATGAAACTAAAATCTATAAGGTCACACGTAATGAAACGGTGATCCAGCACATCATCAATGCAGAACGTCACTTTTGGCAATGTGTTGAAACAGGTATTCCGCCCAGTGTCGATGCCTCTGATTCAACAGCTAAAGCTTTGCAACAACTTTATCCTGAACAGATTCCATTATTGGTAGAAGACCTGACTCAAAATGAACAAGCCAACTATTTATTTAACCAATTGTTAGAAGAGCGACATAAGGTTGAACAACATCAGCAGTATTTTGATGAACTCAAACATCAACTACAAATGATGATGAAAGAAGCAGAGCGAGCGGTATTTACAGGTGGTTCAGTGACATGGAAGAAATCACAGGACTCCATCAGTCTAGACAGTAAATCCTTGCTTAAACAGCACCCTGAATATCTACAGCAATTTCCACAGACCAAAGCAGGCACACGAAGATTTCAGATTTATCCGAATGGTGGATAAAACGGATATTACTGACATCCACAATTCATTATCCAACTACCATGATCCCATACCCCAAACAAGTATGGGTTTTTTTATGCCCAAAATTTATTTATCCAAATTTAAACGCCATTTCAACATCTATATAGAGGACATCACCATGATTAAAGGTTTAGCAATCACTCCACCAGTGTTGGGTCGTATCAGTATCGGCAAGATTGTCGAAAAGAACGGTAAACGTCTGCCTGAAAAGGATGACCAATTTACCATTACTAGCCAAATCCAAAATAAGGATGGCTGGGTCAAACATCCACTGGATGAACAGCTTCGAGCAAAAGCGCCGAATCAAAACCAAAAGCTAAGAAGCATTCCTGTCCGTATGATCTTCAATGATCCTGAATTGAACCTACGGGCAGAGTACAGTCTATTTGACCGCCAGACTGGACGTTTAATCTGTTCAGGCAATGGCGAAACCTGCCAGCGACTCGGACAGAATGGTATTGAGCAACATCCATGCCCATCACCTGATCTATGCCCACTGGCACAAGGTGGGCTGTGCAAGCCTTATGGACGGCTCTACGTCAACCTAGATGAATCAGATGAGTTTGGCACCTTCATCTTTAGAACCACAGGCTTTAATAGTATTCGTACTTTGGCCGCTCGACTTCGTTACTATCATGCAGCATCAGGTGATTTGCTTTCGTGTTTGCCATTGCAATTAACCTTAAGAGGTAAAAGCACAACTCAAAGTTATCGTACTCCGATCTATTATGTGGACTTGACCTTACGTGATGGTGTGAACTTAAGTGAAGCCATTACTTCAGCCAAACAGATTGATGAGCAGAGCAAGGCAGCAGGGTTTTATCAGGAGGCGTTGGATCATGTGGCACGGCAGGGTTATGGAAATGCCAGTTTTGAGGTTGGTGGTGAAGAGGGGCTGGATATTGTTGAGGAGTTTTATAACGATGAATCTAAAGCAGAACAGTCTCAACAAAATCCTGATTTGACTCATGTTCAGGATATTCAGAAAGGGTTGCAGCAGTCAGTTCAGGCTTTGAATTGATTGGGTGGAAGCAGGACGTTTTTTCTTACAGCGA
>NZ_BAEB01000002.1:0-45952 GCF_000241225.1 Acinetobacter sp. NBRC 100985
TTTTTAAACTATAAAACTTTAATTAACAATAATGATTGTAAATCGGACCAATGTTTTATGAATAAGGCTTTGCCTGAAACTAGCATTGAAAAAATTACACTATTTAAAGATTGTATGGATGAGAATATGCGCTCTTTAACTAAAAATGAAGTTCAAGGTGTATTAAATCAAATAAAGTAATGAATATTCATCATAGTGCTTAGCAATAAAGAAAGCCCAGATGGGCTTTCTCATAACTATAATTTTCTCGATTTGTGAGCTATTCACTTAGTGATTTTAACTTATCAATCCACTTTGTATATGCTTCAGTCTGTGGCGGTAAGTACTCATAATAATCATAAGTACCTTGTTCACCAGGCATTACATGGCCAATCATAAGTTGTGCAACGTCTCGCGATGTAAATGCACTGAAGTTAGTACGTGCTGTTCTTCTTAGATCGTGCAGAGACCAATGCTTCATATGGTAATCATGATGCCTTCTGAGACGCTCCATAATATAACCAGATAATGAGTTAGAAGATCCATGACTCATGGGTGTGTCTTCATTATCATTTGTTAGGAAATACACAGAATTGTTGTAGTCAAAAGCTTCTACAATTAATGCTTCCATTTCAGGCAAAATTGGGCGAATGATTTCACGACCAGTTTTCTTACCAGTCTTATTGTTCACTACAGGAACAATCCATACTTTTCTGTTTAAATCGAAATCAGACTTCTTAGCTGCTCTGAGTTCGCCATTTCTACAGCCATACATTAAGCATAGTTTTAAGAAAATTTTGTTTTTGGGCAAAATATTAGATTCTTCAATTGCCATCCAAACCATTTTGATTTCTTCATCAGATAGAAATCTAGTACCTCTATTTCGTTCAATGCCTAGATCTTCTTTCGCATAGATATCAGACAAAACATTAACTTCAAGTAACTGTCTTTTTTTAGCCCACTTTAAAACCTGTTTTGCATTAGTAAGTACACGATCAGAGATAGAAGGAACATCTTCTGCCAATTCTTCAAGTAAGGTTAACCACTGCTGAAGAGTGATCCGCTCGATTGGTAAATCACCAATTTCAGGTATGACATGCTGCTCAAAAGTATTTTTAATCTGTTGGGCAGATTTTTTCTTCTTAGCACAGTGACTCTCATACCAATCGTTAAACACTTCTTCAAAGGTACTGGCATCAATATATTTTTGCTGTTGTACACGTTGCTCAAGTTTTGGGTTAAGCCCCTTATCTAAGAGCGCACGCATCTCACCAGCTTTGATTCTGGCATCTTTTAATAGAAGGTGAGGGTAAGTACCTAGATCAAGTCTGTCGGCTTTCCCTGCGAATCTGTAACGAAGTTGAAAGACAATTTTGCCCTTAGGTGAGATTCGAACACTCATAGAGTCACGGTCTGCTATTTCTTCAACTTTTTCACGAGCCTTGCCGTTATTAGCTTTCAGCCACATTTCAGTTAAAGCCATAGTCCACCTGTGTACATAATTTTTGTTAAGCAAACGAAAGGTACGAATATGTACATAATTGATCAGACTTATTCTGTCCTATTATGTCTTAGTGTGTCTATATTAAAAGTGGGAGAAATATTGAAAAATAAGGCTTTTATTGTAGTTTTTGTCTTGGTCTGTCTTAGAGTGGCTTAATGGTATTAATTCTTTTGAACGATTAATGCCATAGTTGTTCCATATAAGCCATGACCCTGAGAGGCATCAGGGCCAGTTACACAAAAGTGAAGTTCTTATTGCTCAAGCCATGCAGGTAATGCTGCGATCACTTGATCAAACTTCTCGTTTAGTGGCGCGCCACCTTGTGCTAAGTCAGGTTTACCACCACCTTTACCACCAAGCTCTTGAGCTAAGTGTTTGATGATGTCACCTGCTTTTAGAGTTGCAGCATATTGTTTAGCGACGGACGCGATTAAACTCACTTTATCGCCTTCAACGCCAGCTAAAATAATGACTGCATCTTCCAATTTTGATTTTACGCTGTCATGTAGATTGCGTAGTGACTTTGCATCCAGACCTTGAACAGTCGTGATAAGTGTTTGACGACCAGCAATTGTTTTTACTTGGCCGAGTAATTCAGCTGCTTGGAAACTTGCTAACTTCTGATTAAGTTGTTCAATCTGTTTTTGCAAGCTAGACGCCGTATCAACAATTGCTTCAACCTTCTCAACGGTTTGCTCTTTTTGAGCTTTAAGTAAACCATTGATTGTCTGAATATCACGATCGGCTTTTTGAACAGCTTCGAGTGCTTTTGAACCTGTTACCGCCTCGATACGACGAACACCTGCGGCAACACCGCCTTCAGAGGTGATCTTGAATAAACCAATATCACCTGTACGTTTTACGTGAATACCACCACATAGTTCGATCGAGAAGTTTTTCTCTTCAATCACAGAACCCATAGATAATACGCGAACTTCTTCGCCATATTTTTCCCCGAAAAGCATCATTGCGCCTTTCGCTTTTGCAGATTCGATATCGAGAAGTTCGGTAGTGACTGGAGTATTTGAGATCACTTCAGCATTGACTAAACGTTCGATCTGTTGAATTTGTTCAAACGTAACAGGTTGATCATTGGCAAAGTCAAAACGTAAAATATCGCTTGCGACCAAAGAACCTTTTTGTTGAACGTGATCACCTAAAATCTGACGTAATGCAGCATGTAAAAGGTGAGTCGCAGAGTGATTGCGAGCGGTTGCATCACGTAGATCTGCTTTAACAGTCGCTTCTACATTTTGTGAAGTTTTTAGACTACCAACAGTAACGATACCTTGGTGTACAAATGCTCCACCAGATTTTTTTGTATCTTGAACTTCAAAGATACCCGTATCGTTCTTGAAGATACCTGTGTCACCAATCTGACCACCACTTTCTGCATAGAAAGGGGTTTGGTTCAATACGATAAGTGCTTCATCACCTTCGTTAACTTCATCAACCTGAATGCCATCTTTATAGATCGCAACAATTTGACCTTGACCCTGAGTTGCATCATAACCATCAAATTGTGTTTCGCCTTCGACTTTAACAATGCTGTTATAGTCAACTGCGAATTTACCAGCATCACGAGCACGTTGGCGTTGAGCAGCCATTTCTACTTCGAAACCAGCTTCATCAATCGTTAGATCACGTTCACGTGCGATATCAGCAGTTAAGTCAGTTGGGAAGCCATAAGTGTCATAAAGTTTGAATACAGTTTCACCTGCAATCACATTGCCTTTTAGTTGAGCGAGTTCACCCTCTAAAAGTTTTAAGCCTTGCTCAAGTGTCTTGGCAAACTGTTCTTCTTCACGGATTAGAGTTGCTTCAATAACATCTTTGCGTGTAACTAATTCTGGATAAGCTTCACCCATGACCTCGATGAGTGGTTGTAGCATCTTGTAGAAGAATGTACCTGTTGCACCTAGTTTATTACCATGACGTACTGCGCGACGGATAATACGACGTAACACATAACCACGACCTTCATTTGAAGGATTCACGCCATCTGCGATCAAGAAGCAGCAAGAGCGGGCATGGTCAGCAAGAACACGTAAAGAAGGTTGGCCTTCTTCTTGAATGCCAATGATGTCAGCAGCTGCTTTTAACAAATGTTGGAATAAGTCAATTTCGTAGTTCGAATTGACATGCTGAAGCACAGCTGAAATACGCTCCAAGCCCATACCTGTATCGACAGAAGGTGCTGGAAGAGGGTGCATAACACCATCCGCAGTGCGGTTGAACTGCATGAAAACGTTGTTCCAGATTTCGATGAAGCGATCGCCATCTTCTTCTGGTGTACCTGGTAATCCACCCCAGATATGGTCGCCATGATCATAGAAAATTTCAGAACAAGGGCCGCAAGGACCTGTATCACCCATTGCCCAGAAGTTATCTGAAGCGTATTGACCACCTTTGTTATCACCGATACGGATAATACGCTCGGCATCTACGCCGATCTCTTTATTCCATATGTCAAAGGCTTCATCATCAGTATGATAAACCGTGACATAAAGACGATCTTTTGGTAAGCCTAACCATTGTTCGCTGGTTAAAAACTCCCAAGCGAATTTAAGTGCATTTTGTTTGAAATAATCACCAAAAGAGAAGTTACCTAACATCTCAAAGAATGTATGGTGACGAGCAGTATAACCGACATTATCAAGGTCGTTATGTTTACCACCTGCACGTACACATTTTTGTGATGATACTGCGCGTATATAGTCGCGCTTTTCTAAGCCTAAGAAACAATCTTTAAACTGGTTCATCCCAGCATTTGTAAACAGCAACGTTGGGTCGTTGGCGGGAACGAGAGAACTCGACGCGACACGTGTGTGGCCTTGCGATTCAAAATAACGCAAAAAAGCTTCACGAATTTCAGCTGATGTCATAAAACGAGTACTCACAACCAAGACACTCCATAATTTTGAATTTGGCTATATGCAATGAGGAAAGTTGTTTTAAGTTCTACAATCGAACCTATTGCATGGCATAGATTTTAAAAGTGCTAAATTATAACGGAAAATGTGTGCCCAACCAACGATTTTACAAGCAATATCATATAAAACTGTGTTTAAGCTAAAAATCTATATTCAACAATGCTTCTCATGTTTTACCATATAGCATAGAAAAGATGATGTTTTGATGAATAAGGATGCTACATGCAACGTATCGCTATCAATGGATTTGGTCGAATTGGTCGGAATGTGTTACGTGCATGGTTTGAAAACTCAAAGAAGTTTCAATTTGAAATCGTTGCCATTAATGACATTGCTGATGTACAGACTTTAGTGCATCTTTTTAAATATGATACGACGCATGGTCGTTTTGCTGGACAAGTTGATATTCAAATTGATGGCGAGCACATTTTTTTGAACATTCAGTCAAATCAACGTCAACTCAGATTACAAGTGTTTAATAACGAATGTCCTGAATGTCTACCATGGGAAAAATTAAATATTGACGTGGTGCTTGAGTGTACAGGTCTTTTCCGCTCCAGAGCTGATGCAACGCGTCATGTTGAGGCAGGAGCAAAAAGAGTCATTATCGGGGCTGCACCTTTTGATACCGTTGATGCTGCGATTGTTTATGGTGTAAATCACGCAGACGTAAAACCCTCGGATCAAATTATTTCAAGTGTTTCATGTACAACGCAAGCATTGGTACCACTGGTTAAAATCATTGATGATGCTTTTGGTATTGAAACAGCACTGATGACTGAAATTCATGCGGTAACAGCGGATCAATCTGTTTTAGACCATGCACATCGAGATTTACGTCGAGCAAGAGCATCTGGACAAAATATCATTCCAACG
The DNA here is from genome assembly GCF_000241225.1 of Acinetobacter sp. NBRC 100985. NCBI lineage: Bacteria > Pseudomonadati > Pseudomonadota > Gammaproteobacteria > Moraxellales > Moraxellaceae > Acinetobacter > Acinetobacter sp. NBRC 100985. The sequence continues at coordinate 5,293 of NZ_BAEB01000002.1, forward strand.
ACATCAAGTGCTTTAGGTGCATTGAAACGTGTTATGCCAAAAATGGAAGATCGTATTGATGGATATTCGATACGTGTACCGACCATAAATGTGGCGGCAATTGATCTCACCTTTATTTCTCAATCACCAATTACCGTACATAAAATAAATGAGGTGTTGGTCAAAGCGGCACAATTTGATTATGCTCAAATTATGCAAGTGACAGATGAGGATCTTGTATCAAGTGATTTTAATCATTCACCATATTCTTTGATTGTAGATTTAACACAAACAATCGTTGTAGGCCATCAGGCGAAAGTTTTTGCATGGTATGATAATGAATGGGGCTATGCGAATCGCTTGTTAGATTTATGTGAATCATTTAATAAATAATCGTAGAGAATAAGAATTGGAGAGGGGAAATGGGATTAATGATGATGTGGGGTTTCATTATCTTATTAATGTTGGCAGTTGTTTTTTTATTTTGGTTTCAATTTAAAAATGTAGAAGTGAAAACTCAAGATGTTGAGGTTCTCCAGCTTGAGGAGAAAGTGCTTCATTTAGAGCTACACCTTAAAAAAAGCTTAGAAATTATGCAAGATTTGGCAAAGAAAATGCATGTTCAACAAGAGGTGTTGGATAGAACAGTGGCGAATATTGCCGCACTAGAAAAACAAAATGCCGAACTAGTAAATGTTTTAGAGATCGTAGTTAAAGGTGGTAAAGGGAAATAGTAAATTAAGTTGTTATATGTTTAAACTTTCAAATTGATTGCATTTAGTTTAATGATATAAGCCTATTTTCAGACATGGGAATGATCTTACTATTTTTATTTAACTTCAAACTATTAAAATTCATAATAATTTTGAGGATGTGAATGAAATATAATTTAAGTAACTTTGAATTCCGTCTTACTTGTGAAGATGATTGGGAGATACTTAAAGCCATTCGTTTGCAGTCATTATTTGATAGTCCTGATGCATTTACTGCAACTTATGCAACTACTGAGAAATATCATGAGAAAGAATGGCGTAATCGGGCAGCACAAAGGACTAACAATCAATATATTCTCGCGATTCACAATGCTCGGGCAGTGGGTATAGTTGGTGGAACTCTTAATTCTGAGTTAGAGTTTAATCTGATTGCTATGTGGGTTAACCCTTTATTTCGTGACAGTAGTATAGCAGATCATTTGATTGTTGAAGTTAAGAAGTTAGCGATTTCTAAGGGACATCATCGAATTGTACTAAGCGTCTCCGATCATAAACTGCATGCGAAAAATCTTTATCTTAAACATGGTTTTCAATTTTTATCTAAGTTAGATGGAATCTCTCTTCGTTCTGATACAACTGATACAAAAAGTCAAAAAATGGAGTGTTTTATTAAAGGTATAGACTTAGATTAATTATTAGAATTTTATTAAACTAACTGTTTCGATATTTATGAAAATTAAAAATAAACTCTAGGATTTTTTCTTGTTAGCTTTTTACTGTTTTTGATATTATTTTAGCTTCTAAATAAATTGAAAATGATTGTTGACCTATGAAGCTTGGATCAAAAAAAATAACAGGAACTCTTATTATATTTTCAACATTTATTTTAACAGCTTGCGGTGGTGGCTCGAATCAGAGTAATGATAAAAAATCTGATGATGAATCATCTGAACAAAATGCACTGTACAAAGTATATTATCAACCATTTAATGTCTCATCTGGTTTGAGCACAGATTTTTTTGAGATAACAACATATCTGATTCAAGACAATCAAATTAATTTTAATAAATCACATAACCAACCTTTAGACAGAAGAATTTTAACTGAATCTAAAATTTTAGAAATTGGAACACCGCAGAGCAATGTCTTCAAAAGACTTACACCTACTCAATGGCGATATGAGCGTACATCTGAGTTGCAACAGGATTTGAGTTTTGAGTTGGTGCAATTAGATGGGCAAAATGTTTTTGATCGCGTATTGCCAGGATATCGTGAAAATATTAATTTAAGTTCCAATGAAACAAATGGATTAAATCAAAATTTAATTAAATTTTATCAAAATTATAAAGATACTGTTTTTCCTAAAAATAGCATTTGCTATCGTTTAAAGGAAACGCAATGGAACCAGAATCATATTACTCAAGTCGATTCATTCGATAGTCCTTCCTTCGCAGAAGTACGTGAGCGGATTGTTAACCAATATGAAGGCTTGAAATATCCTCCGATTTCAAATCAATCTGATTATCAACTGGCTTGGGGAAATTGGCATGGATATGATTGGATATTCTTATTAAATAATTTAGATGTAGAAGAAACAGTTGGAACAATAGGTGATGCTACTGATCAATCTGCTTATGCTATTTATACGCCATCGCAGCCGTGGTCGGTAGAGCAGAGCTTAAGCTATGCTCGCGATCAGCTAAATTCATTTGAAAAATATGATAGGGATGATCAAATTAGTCAAATGATTATATTGGGTCAAAAGATGCGAATTGCAAACTTAGAAAAAGGCTGCTTTGCGTTTAACTTACAGGCGATTAAAACACTCAAAAAATTAAATCTGATCAATTGGAAACAAGGTGATAGTTCAGATGTTGGACAGTTCTTTGGATCACGAACGATAGTCGACGCTAGTCATGAGTGATTTTTAATTAATTGAATCTATTTATTAAATTCATAAATATGTGCTGATGTGCTGGAGGCAATACGATACCGAATTATTCAAATTCTCAGGTGCATCGCATAAATCTTCGTGCTACACTACGCTGAATCGGGCATTCACCCGATTTTTTTATGTGGTTGCTTTTTATGTGGATGCCTCCACATTGAACAGATTTTAGGTTTGAAACATGACCATTTCAGAGACATGGTTGCTACCAGATGGGGTAGCAGATGTATTGCCAGAACAAGCGCAAGTCGTTGAAACTTTGCGTCGCGCAGCTTTAGATTTCCTTGCAGTTCGAGGTTATCAATTGGTATACACACCATTTATTGAATACATTGAATCGTTGTCGTCATTATCAGAATCTAATCAAGATTTAGACTTAGTGACTTTTAAAGTCATTGATCAGCTTTCTGGTCGTTTGCTTGGTGTGCGTGCAGATATGACGCCACAAGTTGCGCGTATAGATGCGCATGTACGACCAATTGAAGGTGTGGCTCGCTATTGCTATGCAGGTACTGTGCTTCATACTAAACCACAGAATTTTAATGCAACGCGTGCGCCTTTACAGCTTGGTGCAGAGTTATATGGTCATGACAGCATTGAAGCTGATGTTGAAATGATTGATGTGATGTTGGCTTTGATTGAGCATACGCATACTTTAGATGGCGCTCATTTAGATTTAGGTCATGTTGGTTTATTCCGTAGTTTAGTAAAGCGTGCTGGTTTAAATAAAAATACAGAAAATCAGCTCTCTGATTTATATCAGCGTAAAGCATTACCTGAACTTGAAGAGTTTACTAAAGATCTTGCAATGGGTGCTGATTTTTATGCTTTAGGTCGTTATGCGAGTGATCTAGATGCATTACAAACGCATCTAAGCCAAGATATTTTAAATGATATTGATTTTAAAAATGCATTTGATGCATTGAAATCTACTTTTACTCAAATTCAGTCACGTTGGTCTAATTTAAATATTGGAATCGACGTTATCGAGTTACGTAGTTATCACTATCATACTGGTTTGATGTATGCCATTTATGCGCCAAATCGTGCTGCGCCACTTGCACAAGGCGGCCGTTATGATGGTATTGGTGAGCACTTTGGACGAGCACGACCAGCAACTGGTTTTAGTTGTGATTTATACGCTTTAGGCGCAACTCAATTTGTAGAAATTGAAACGATTGTTGCACCTAAAGGAAGTGAACAAGATTTATTAAAAGCAATTGCAGATGCACGTCTGAACGGTTTACGTGTCGTGCAGTTGTTAGGTAATGATGATTTAAGCTCAGTGCCATATGCGACACATCAAATGGTGTCTCAAAATGGGCAATGGGTCATTGAAAAAATTTAATTGCTAAGCTGGCTCTACAGCTTAGTTTCCAATTTTAACAGCATGATGTAATGAGGCTATTATGGGCAAAAATGTTGTGGTACTTGGTACCCAATGGGGCGACGAAGGTAAAGGTAAAATCGTCGACCTGCTCACAGATCAAGCGGCTGCGGTTGTACGTTATCAAGGTGGTCACAATGCAGGGCATACGCTTGTCGTAGGTGGTAAGAAAACTGTATTACACCTCATTCCATCAGGTATTTTACGTGAAAACGTATTGTGCTTAATTGGTAATGGTGTGGTGTTATCACCTGAAGCTTTAATTAAAGAAATGGCAATTTTGGAAGAAGAAGGCGTACCTGTTAAAGAACGTTTACGTATTTCTCCAAACTGTCCTTTAATTTTGCCAAACCATATCGCACTTGACCAAGCACGTGAAAAGAAACGCGGTAATGCGAAGATTGGTACAACTGGTCGTGGTATTGGTCCTGCTTACGAAGATAAAGTCGCTCGCCGCGCTGTGCGTGTTGCTGACTTGATTCGTGGTGGTGAATTACTTGAAGAAAAACTCAAGGAAATGCTTGAGCTTCATAACTTCCAACTTTCTCAATTCTATGGCGTTGAAGAAGTTAAGTTTGAAGATGTACTTGCACTTTGTAACGCTTGGCGTGAAGTGCTTGCACCATTAGTGATTGATGTCACTAAAGTGTTACATGATTACCGCAAAGAAGGTAAGGCAATCATGTTCGAGGGTGCACAAGGTTCTTTACTTGATATCGATCATGGTACATATCCATTTGTTACGAGTTCAAATACCACTGCTGGTGGCGTAAGCTCTGGTTCGGGTATGGGGCCATTACATTTAGATTATGTATTGGGTATTACAAAAGCATATACAACTCGTGTAGGTGCTGGTCCTTTCCCTACAGAATTGCACTATGATGCTTCGACAGATACAGGTGATGCAATTGGTCGTCATTTAGGTACTGTAGGTCATGAATTTGGTGCTTCTACTGGCCGTCAACGTCGTTGCGGTTGGTTCGATGCTGAAATTCTACGTCGTTCTGTAGAGGTGAACTCACTATCTGGTATTTGCTTAACTAAACTTGATGTATTAGATGGTTTAGAAGAAGTTAAAATCTGTATCGGTTATGAAGATGTGGATTCAGGTTGTGCAGGTTCTTCTGATGCGATTTCATTCGAAAGCTTGAAGCCGATCTATGAAACAATGCCGGGCTGGAGTGAATCTACAGTTGGTTTAACTCAAATTGAGCAACTGCCAGCAAATGCATTGGCTTATGTACGTCGTATCGAAACTTTAATTGGTTGCCCAATTGATATCGTTTCAACTGGTCCAGACCGTGCAGAAACAATCGTTTTACGTCATCCATTTTCAGCTTAAGCTAATGGTATGATTTAAAGCTCCCTTTGGGGAGCTTTTTTATTTTATAGATTTATATATTCAGTATATCTAGCAGAAAAATAGATTTTAACTGCAATCTTTGTTATTTCTCTGGCTAAAAAATCATTGTTATATTGGTTCTTCATTTAAATAAAGAGGGTTTTAACAATGACCAAAAAGCGGATTCGTTACAATGGTTATGAACTTGCATGCTGTTTTTAATTAAACTCATCGTGATCATAGAGTTCAAGCCAATTTTAAACAGTGGGGGAAATTGGCTTAATTCAAATTAATCTAAGAAAAAATACTGATTATTTAGGATAAATTATATAAAAATTTTAGAGAACCTAGATGGTTCTCTTTTTTATTTAGAGTCTTCAATTTCTTTGACGGCATTATAAACAGCAATTGGTTCGATATTTAATAGCTTTTTGCCAAAACTTCTTAGCCACCAAACGAGCTGAGATGTAAAAGGAACATTTGCTGAGACTTCAACAATATTTTCTTCTAATGGCGTGATGATCTGGTCTTTACTTAACTGACTTTCATAAAAGCTTTTGGCAGTATTCTCAGTCATTGTGAGTTTAAGCAGAATTTGTTCAGTCGGTTTACTGTAATCAACACGGAAACCTAATGCACCAGAGTCAATATAATGATCAATGTCAAAATTTACAGGATGTAAGGCACGGCTTTCTAAAACGGTCGCTGCTTTAAAACGGTGCAGCGCAAAAGTTTGGACATCAGTTTTATCATTTCTCGTGCAAATAAGATAAATAACAGCACCTCTTTGAACCAAAGCGAGTGGATTCAAAATATACGTTTTATCTTCGCCTTGGTTTGTTCGTGCGCTATAAATACACTCAATTTGTTTATCTTGCAAAAGACCTTCATAGATCGCTTGTTGAGCTAGTTTATCGACCATTGGTGGAATGAGTGGTTGATTGGCAGGCACAATACGAACGCGATTGATCCATTGTCGAACGTTATTTTGAGTCGATAAACTGCGTTTTGCGAGGTCGAACCAAGGCATCATTTCTTCGAGTAAACTTGGTGGTAGCAAATGTCTTAGGTGTTCCTCAACCATCATAAACGTAACAGCTTGAGAGCTAGTCATATGTGGCAAGCTTTGAATTGGTGCATCTGAGCGCCAGCGCCAACCTTGAGGAACTGTTTTGTTGCTTTCAATTGGAAAGCGTTGTGCAATTTGATTTAGATCACGTTGAATGGTGCGTAAACTAATATCGATCCCTTCTCGTTCTAATATTTCTTGAAGTTCACGTGTTCCCATCCATTTCCCTGTCGAGAGACGAGATAAGATTTGCCATTGGCGATAAAGACTATTGGATGTTTCTTTTTCTTGTGCAGATGACATATGCGTAATAAATAATTCAATGCTCTAAAGCACACACAATAAAAAAACTATTGGCATTTGGCAAGCGCATCATATCGAGATTACGTATTTACGACTGAAACGTCGGCAGCTTTGCAGGAGTATGTTTAGGCTGTATAAAAAATATCCATCAGATATAAGTGGCATCGAAATTGCTTTGCTAGTTATATAAATAAATGATGAGACGAGGTTTCTATGTCAGAACAAGAACACAACCTACATGTCAGCACAGATTATTATGCGCCAGATCAAACGGCTGCAGCAGTATCAGTACATTCGTCTACATTTATTCAACAGCTCAATGTCACACCAAATTTATTTGAGCAACTCAAATCGCAATTTTTCAACGAAATGTTAGACGATAAAAGTATTAACGGTGAAGCTTCTAAAAAGATTGAACAATGGTTAAGTCTGCGTAGTTTGGAGGATCTTAAATTACTTGGTGCACAAGCTAAACAACATTTTCTCTATCAAGGTATTACATTCAACGTTTATGGTGATCATGAGGGTACTGAAAGAACGATTCCTTATGATTTAATTCCAAGAGTCATTGAAAAGAAACAATGGGAAAAAATTTCAACAGGCTGTGCACAACGTGTCAAAGCATTGAATCTATTTTTAGATGATATTTACCATCAACAAAACATTTTAAAAGATGGTTTGATTCCAGCAGCTCAAATCATGTCGCATGAAGCATTTCAGCCACATATGTTGAAGCATAATCTAAAAGGTAAGATTTATTCGCAAATTAGTGGCATTGATATTATTCGAGACGGTCAGGGCGATTTTTTTGTGCTGGAAGATAATTTAAGAACACCATCTGGGGTGTCTTATATGATCGAAAGCCGCAAAATCAGCCAAACACTCATGCCTGATTTATGTTCTAGTAATAATTTACAGGGGATTGAGCAATATCCAACTTTACTAAGAGAAGTTTTAGCAGAGAATGCACATGTCGATAATCCGTTGATTGTTGTCTTAACACCGGGACGTTTTAATAGTGCTTATTATGAACATGCATTTCTGGCCCGTGAAATGGATGTTCCACTAGTGACAAGTCGAGATTTATTTGTTGAAAATGATCATGTTTTTGTGAAAACAGTTCGTGGCCGTCAGCAAGTGGATGTGATTTATAGACGTTTAGATGATGATTTCTTAGACCCTTTAACTTTTAGACCAGATAGCACGCTTGGGGTTGCAGGGCTGATGTCTGCTTATCTGCAAAATAATGTAGTGATTGCAAATGCGCCGGGAACGGGTGTGGCAGATGATAAGTCGATTTATCCTTATGTTGATCAAATGATTCAATATTATTTGGGAGAAAGTCCAATTCTAAATAATGTGCCAACTTATCAATGTCGTGATGCTGAGCATTTGGATTATGTATTAAATAACTTAGAAAAATTAGTTGTTAAAGAAGCTCAAGGGTCTGGTGGTTACGGTATGTTGATTGGCCCTCAAGCAGACCAAGAGCAAATAGAAGCATTTAGACAGAAAATTATTGAGTCGCCATGTCTTTATATTGCTCAGCCGACATTAGCGCTTTCTGTCGCACCGACTTTAACGACGGAAGGTGTTGCTGAAAGACATATTGATTTACGTCCTTTTGTATTGAGCTCTCCTTATCGTACTGAAATCGTGCCGGGTGGATTGACCCGTGTTGCAATGCAAGCAGGCTCTCTAGTTGTAAATTCCTCTCAAGGTGGCGGAATTAAAGATACATGGGTTGTTGAAACACTACGATCTTAGAATCTACCACATGGAACTTTAGCTTAAACACTTATTTAAACATGAGTGAGTGTTTAGGTCTTTTATTAACGATAAGGGAGGACATTTATGCATTTACTCAGCTCAAGCGCACAACATATTTATTGGTTAGGACGTTATTTATTTCGCATAGGTTATGTGGCTCAACATTTGCCTTTTACAAATGACCAGCAAGCCGAGACATTTGCTCAAGCATTATGTTTACATATTGATGATGCTGAAAATTTGAATCAGTTTATGCTTGATCCGCAGCAACCATATTCTTTAATCAGCCAGCTTGAGATCGCTAGAGATAATATTCAAGAACTTAGAGGTCTTTTAACAGCAAAAGCATATGCAGAGTTGAATCATTTAATCAAAAATGTGAAGTGTGAGGCTGAAAATATTCGTGCAGTAATTGATGATTGCTGTGAAATTCTAAAAGCTGAACAGCCAGATATATTTTTATTTTTTATTTAGGACAAAGCATAGAGCAAATAGATACTTACTTTCGGTTCCAGCATAATATTCACAATGTATTAGAAACGGTTGATCCAGTTGTCGTTCAGTTATATGACTTAGGATGGCAAGATCTGCAAAGCAGTTGGGAGATTCTAAAAAATCAACCTTATGTAAACCAGTTCTATGCCTTTACATATCAGCTAGAGAATCAATTTGAGGTATACGCATGAAGCTGATGGTGAATCATCAAACGCATTATCGTTATACTCAGATTGCACGAAATAGTGTGCAGTCGATTAAGATGATGCCTCAGAGTTCGAGGCATCAGACGATTGAAAACTGGCATATTAGTGTTCCTGGAGAATATGCCTGTAAAAGAGATGCTTTTAATAATTTATGGATTACGGCAACTCAACGACATGATTACCGCTACCTGACGATTATGGCGCAGGGAATAGTTGAGCTTTTTGACACCGAACTTGGTTTTTTTGAAATTGATGTTTCGCCTATGTTGTTTCTACAGCGTACTGCGATGACACATTGTGATTTAATGATGTTTGATTTTGCGCAATCGATAGTCAAAATTAAAGATCGTCAGCACTTGATACTTTTATCTGAAAAAATATTGCAACAAATGCCATATCAGCCTGAGAGTACTTCAGTGACTACCGCGGCGATTGATGCATTTTATGCAGGTCAGGGGGTCTGCCAAGACCATGCACATGTGTTTATCACTATGTGTCGCGCCTTACAGATACCAGCTCGTTATGTTTCTGGTTATTTATATGACCAGGACCAACCACACCTCGCCAGTCATGCATGGGCGGAAGCTTTTATTGAAAATGAATGGTATTGTTTCGATATTAGTAACCAGATATTTACGCCTCAAAATCATATCTATGTTGCGGTTGGTCGAGATTATCTCGATGTCGCACCAGTACGTGGTGTGCGTGAGCAAGGCGGAGTAGAAAGTATGATGTCTGTGGTTCAGGTTTTAGCTTGTTGAGTGTAAAGAGAGAAAGATGACCTATTGTTGTGCATTGAGATTAGAGCAAGGTTTGGTATTGATTAGTGATACTCGGACGAATGCAGGGGTCGATCATATATCTGTTTTTCGTAAATTACATACCTTTGGCGTTGAAGGTGAACGATTTATCGCGCTACAAACAGCGGGTAATCTAGCAACAACACAGGCCGTTATTGGGCATTTACAAAATGCTTTGGCCTTAGATCAAGAGCCTAATTTATATACCGTAAAAACAATGTTTGAAGTTGCAGAACTTGTCGGTAAAACATTACGTAAAGTTTTAGAAGACATCACGACAGATACGCAAGAGCAAATGAATTATTCTTGCAGTATTTTGGTAGGTGGCCAAATTAAAGGAGAGGACATGGAGCTTTATAATGTCTATCCTCAAGGGAATTTTATTTGTGCGACAACGGATACACCATATTTTCAGATCGGTGAAAGTAAATATGGCAAACCTATTTTAGATCGTGCTTTACATTTTACAATGCCTCTAGATGATGCATTACGCTGTACCTTGATTTCTTTTGATTCGACTCTACGATCAAATGTTTCTGTTGGGCTGCCTTTAGATGTCTTGGTTTATCATAAGGATAGTTTCTTGATTCCAGAAGGGAAGAGAATCAATGAGGAAGATCCTTATTTTAGTCAAATTAGCAAGCAATGGTCTGAGACATTAAGACGTGGTTTGCAGGAATTGCCAAAGCCAACTTCGGATTATGGTTTGTAAAACTAAAAATCCAAGCAATTGCTTGGATTTTTTTTAATATTCCTATTTCAATTTTCGCACTGGTCGGTTACTCAGTCTGCATAGTAGCTCATAACCAATAGTACCGTTTGCAGTCGCAACATCATCCACTAAGCGAGTATTTCCCCAAAGTTCGACTTGAGTGCCTATTTCAGCTTTAACCTGACTAATATCAATTGCAATCATATCCATGCTTACTCGCCCTACAATAGGAACAAGTTGCTGATGAATCGCAACAAAGTTAGGGTGAATAAATGCTCGTGGATAGCCATCCCCATAGCCAATTGAAACTATGGCAATATCAGCATTTTGTGTAGCAGTATAAGTAGAACCATAGCCCACATATTCGCCTTTTTGGATATGATTCAGTGCAATAATTTCTGCACTAAAAGTCATCACTGGCTTTAAGTCTAGGTCGTGCACAGTTTTATCTGCAAATGGGCTCGCACCATAAAGCATGATACCTGGGCGGACATAATCAAAATGTAGCTCTGGATATTTATAGATTGCAGCAGAATTACAGCATGAAGCAAGGATGGGTCCACAAGCCTGTTTTACAGATAAAAACTGTTCAATTTGCTGCTGATTGAGTGGGTGATCTGCATCAGCATTGGCGAAATGCATGGTCAATACACAGGTGAATCCTTCAGCTTTTAAGCATTGAATAACATCAATAATTTCATTTATTTTGAAGCCTAGGCGATTCATACCACTATTGAGTTTGACCCAAACCTTTAAGCCTAAAGCGTTATAAGCTTGTTTGTGGGCGAATAGCCATTCAACTTGTTGACGATGATGAACGATACATTCCAGTTTATGCTCAATCACTTGCGTCATTTCATCTTCAGAGAATATGCCTTCAATTAAGGTAATGGATTGTTGATATCCCAATCGCCTGATTTCTAAAGCTTCCTCTAAGCAGGCGACACCAAAGGCATCTGTGGTATTTAAGGCGGCTAAGCAGTTTTTGACTCCATGTCCGTAAGCATTGGCTTTTACCATACTTACAATCTTTGAATGTGGTGCAAGTTGTTTGACACGGTTTAAATTATATTGAAGTGCCTGACTATCAATATAAACTGTTGCTTGGCGCACCCTGAGTACTCCTTTGGGACGGCTTGGGAAGATATATAAGAGCTAAAAATTAAAAATTATTCCTCGTCATCATATTGAGCATAGAACTCAGGCGAGAGATTACTAAAACGCGTATATTGACCTTCAAAGGCAAGACGAACAGTACCAATCGGACCGTTACGTTGTTTACCGATAATGATTTCTGCTGTACCAGCTTCTTTTGATTCTTTGTTATAGACTTCATCACGGTAGATGAACATGATCAAATCGGCATCCTGCTCGATCGCTCCTGATTCACGTAAATCTGACATAACAGGACGTTTGTTTGGTCGGTTCTCTAGACTACGGTTAAGCTGTGAAAGTGCAATCACAGGACAATTCATTTCTTTGGCCAAGGCTTTAAGGCTTCGTGAAATTTCAGAAATCTCGCCGACACGGTTGTCGCCCATACCTGGAACTTTCATCAACTGTAAATAGTCGACCATGATGCAGCCAATTTTACCGTCATGCATTTTTGCAATACGACGCGCACGAGAACGTACTTCTGTCGGTGGTAGTGCTGAGGAATCATCAATGTACAAATGCTTTTCTTGAAGTTGAAGAATCGTACCTGTAACTTTTGACCACTCATCACCATCAAGTTTCCCTGAACGTAAATGTCCTTGGTGAACTTTGCCGTAAGAAGAAATTAAACGCATCGCAATGGAGTCGGCTGGCATTTCCATTGAATAAACCAGCGCGGGCAGATTACAGTTAAATAAAACACTTTCAACTAAGTTCATTGCAAAGGTTGTTTTACCCATAGAAGGACGTGCAGCGACAATAATTAAGTCACCTGCCTGCATACCATAGGTTTTATTGTCTAGCTCAAGGAAGCCTGTTGAAAGTCCTGTGATATTACCATCCATTTTGGATAGTTCATCCAGTTTGCTAATGACATCAGCAGTAACTGAGCTAATTGATTTAGGGCCAGCATCCTTTTTATTGTTATTGTGCTGTTCTGCTAACGAAAAAATATTGGTTTCAGCTAAATCTAAAATTTCACTGACAGGTCGACCTTTCGTATCATAAGCATTTTGTAAAATATCACTACTGACTTTAATCATGCTGCGTAGGGTTGAGAATTCTTTAATTTTATTGGCATAGGTTTCCAAGTTATAAAAACTTGAAGGGGAGTCTGCCATGAGTTGCATTAAATATTCTTCACCACCAATTGCATCTAATAGGTTTTGCTTGAGCAACCAGTCATTAACGAGTACAGCATCATAAGGTGAGTTTTCTTGAGCAAGCTTTTCAATTGCGCGATAAATATATTTGTGGCGCGTCGCGTAAAAATCATTTTCTTTGAGTAAATCACCCACTTGCTCAAATGATTCTGCAACAGTCATTAGTGCTGCTAAAACTGCTTGTTCAATTGCAAGGTTATGGGGGGGAGTTCTGAATTCTTTGAGTTGACCTGAGTCATTCACTTTACTCTCTGTGTTGGGAGTATTTTTTGCAAAATTGGCATTTGCCTGTGACATAACTAGACCTAATAAAAAAATGAAACCGTAAATGAATGACTATCTTAATCCAAATGGATTCAAACAGGAGGGTTTAATTGGAATAAAATTGTTTAATTGGTGAAAAAGTACAGCCTAAATTTTAGGCATAAAAAAAGAGCATGTAAAACATGCTCTTTTCTTTGCAGAAATTACTCAGATACGATAGTAACGAGAACTTCAGCAACAACATCATGATGCAATTGGATTGCGATGTTGAATTCACCAGTGTGGCGAAGCGCACCGTTTGGTAAACGAACTTCTGCACGGTCAACAACAAGACCAGCATTAGTTAAAGCATCAGCGATGTCACGAGTACCGATAGAACCGAATAGTTTACCTTCGTCACCAGCTTTAGCAGTGATCACGATGTTAACTTCGTTCAATTGTTCAGCACGTGCATTCGCAGCAGCTAATACTTCAGCTTCTTGTTTTTCAAGTTCAGCACGACGAGCTTCAAATGCAGCAGTGTTTGCTTCAGTTGCAGCTACAGCTTTACCTTGAGGGATCAAGAAGTTACGACCGTAACCAGCTTTAACTGATACTTTGTCGCCTAATTTACCAAGGTTCTTAATGCGTTGTAATAAGATAATATCCACGGCTCAACCTCACTTATGATTGTCAGTGTAAGGAATCAAAGACAAATAGCGAGCTTGTTTAATTGCTAACGCTAATTGACGTTGATAACGAGCTTTAGTACCTGTAATACGGCTAGGAACAATCTTGCCATTTTCAGTGATGTACTGTTTCAAAGTGTCGATATCTTTGTAGTCGATGTACGCAACATTCTCAGCTGTAAAGCGGCAGAACTTGCGACGACGGTAAAAACGTGCCATTGATGTTCTCCTTATTCAGCTTCTTGAACTGCTTGTTGTGCTTCTTCACGTTGAGCTTTACGCGCACGTTTTTCTTCAGCACTCTTAGCAAGTAAAGATTCTTCAGTAATTGCGTTTTCACGACGGATGATGATGTTACGAATGATTGCGTCGTTATAACGGAATAATTCTTCTAATTCATCAAGAGTCGTTTGACCACATTCAACATTCATAAGAATGTAGTGTGCTTTGTGAATTTTGTTAATTGGGTAAGCCAATTGGCGACGGCCCCAATCTTCTAAACGGTGAATTTGACCTTCAGCTTCTTTGATCTGAGAGATATAGCGTTCAACCATACCTACAACTTGATCGCTTTGGTCTGGATGTACCAATAGTACGATTTCGTAGTGACGCATTGTCAGCTCCTTACGGTTTAAGCAGCCCCTAAATATAAAAATTAGAAGCAAGGAGTCATAACTAAAAAGTTATGTCGCAAATTGCGAAGCTGCGATTTTAGACACCTTTCACTAAAATCGCAAGTTAATTCATGTTTTTGATCGAAGCAAAAAGATCACATAGCCTTTAAAATTGGGATCGTTGGTGTATTTCACATCTTTTTGATAGCGACCACCTTGTACAAAACCAATTTTATAGGGCAGCTTTAAGGTCGAAATTCGCTTTAAGTATTGTGAATAATTCGGAATCGTGGTTGTGCCTTGATAGGTTTGAATAATTAACTCATTAATATTTTGTCTAAAAATAGCTAAGGTCGTTTGATCTTTAAAATTAGCCCAATCAAGCAAGCCAGTAATACTCAATTGATAGTTTTGTGGAAGTTTATGTCTCAGTTTTTGTAGAAAAAAGGCGTAATCCCTAAGGTTCTTGGTTTTACTATCAAAATCAATTTGAATACCAATGACATTGTTTCCTTGATTTTTCCACTGAGCGAGACGATTAAAAATATTTTGGTAATCCTGTTCAGCCCAATTTAAATGATGAGTTCTAAATACTAACCAGATTTTTTGATGGGGGAGTTTTAAAACAGAAATACCTTGTGGAATAAGCACAGAACTTTGCTTTTGTTTAACGTAGCGAATCTCGCCTTGTAAGATATAGAGCTCTTTTGCATTGATTAGATAAGGGGCGGTTTTAATGTCACCCCAAATCCAGAAACTGTCAAAATTATTTGCATCAATTGTTGAAGTCGCTGACTGTGTGGGTTGGCATGCATTTATGCTAAACATGAGAAAGAAGCACGCAACAAGCTTTATTAACTTCAACATATTGATTTACCAATAATACTTCAGTGATTTTGCCCACGACGTATTTGGATACTCTTTTTTAATCCGATCAAACCAATTTTTTCGTGTTATTGAACTCACTTCATCATCATTACAATCATTTATTCCGCTTGGCGCATAACACTGTACAGCACGATAAAGGGCATAAGCTTGCAAGTCACCTTTTGATGAAGACTTGATAATGTCTTTATACACTTGCCCACGAGCAAAAATCTGTCCAGAAAAACTTGAATGTTGCTTTTCGGCGTAAGTAAGTTGCTGTAATGAATATCCTTGTTCACTCCGAATATATTCACCTAAACATACATTTAATAATGGATCTTTGGGTGAGGAAATGAGTTGTGTAATTAGCGTTTCAAGACGATTACATTTGAGTTGAGGCGTAATTGTTGTTCCATTCCATATAAATTGTGCAAATTCAGGCTTGTTTTTTAATTGTTCGTTTGAGCTGTTATAACCTTGGTATTGATCTGCATTTTTTGGCATGTAAGCATAAGTTTGTTTGAATAATGCATAGTCTTGGTGGATTAAACTTTTACTTAATAGGGTAAAAGTTGCTGCTTGTTTTTGATCAATCGTACTTTTATCTGACTGGATAATCGCTTGTAAGCTTTTTGCGTCAGCAACTAGAGTAATAAAGTTTCTTTGAAGGTTTGCTTGGCTAATTTTTGCAGTTTTACCAATAAATGCAGAATAGTCTTGTTTTGCATTCAGATGATTTGAGAGAGCGGTTTCAAACAGCGATTTTTGATAGTTATCTTTTGCATGTGCAAGTAATTGTCCCCAGTACGCCTCAGCAGTATTCTTTTGCCCAGTTTTTTCTAAAATTTGACCTCTCAAAAAAATCTGACTGAGTTGCAAATAGTTTTTAGCGGTATAACTTTCTTGTGGAAGATAACTAAGCGCTTCTTTGGCTTTATTTTGAATAAAGAATAGATGCATCGCCTGTAAATATTGAAACAATTCCTGCTGATCTTTGAAGTAAGGCTTTTGAGCATTCAATTGTGTCCATGAAATTGGACGATATTGATCAGAGGATGATTTCCTCATATACATGAGATCATACGTTGCCAAAAAGAATGGATCTTTGAGCTGTTTGGGATCGAAATTCCTACTTTCAAAAATACGGCGGTTAACTTCAGCAGGGAGTTGATTGACCGTTAGATTGTAAAACTTTGATTTTGGATTTTGGATTTGCCATACAATTTCATTAATCAGTAAATCTTGTCGTCCAGCAAGCCAAAAACCACGACGCATAAAACCACGAGCACTCGCGACATATTGCCCATTTGGATAGGTCTTTAAATAGGTGCTAATGTGATCTAAAAAGGCTTTTATGAGAGGGGCGTTAATTTTGTCTAAATTAACGTCGCCGTATTGATTCATGCCAGTTGCATAAGCGGCAGTAAGCGATGTACGAATGAGCATATATTGCGAAGTTTCTTTTAGCCAAGCATCTTCAACAGTTGTAAGAACGGTATATATTTTAGTAGCTGCTACATAATTTGCTTTATAAAATAAAATGCTGGCATTGAGATAGGATGCATATTGCCTAGTGGTTACAGACCAATTTGGGTCTACCGCAATTAGCTCAATTTTGTCACCACATTGATCTATCTTTTCTCTCGCTTGAATCAGAATTTGTTTTTCATTTTCAGGAATTAATTTTGTTTTTTACTTGGGAATTAAAAACTTGTTTACCTGAACTCAATGTTGCACAGCGTTCATCAAAAAACGTATCGTCACTATCAAGTTGTTTTCTTTGATTTGGAATTTTATTACTGACAACATAAGGGAAAGAAGAGGCTTCAAATGGAACTGAGCCATAAAAAGCATCCCATAAATTTGGATCAGCAGATAATGGTGCAATCGTTGCTAAGCCTGAATCGCTGAGCAATAACAACATATTGGTTTGATTATCATTGGCTGGGTAGAGAATGGGTAAATTGCTGCAAGATTGATATTCATTGCTATTCATAGCGAAATCAGGTTCACAAGTGATATCCGCACCTGCATATGCAATATGGCTATGATAAGCAATGAATGAAAAGCACGAATAAATGATAGCTTTTGAGATTAGATTTTTATGTAGATTCATTATGGTGATAAATATTAATTAATTATTCAGCAAAATGATAACAATAGAAGCAGAGAATAAAAAGATAGAGATATCCTCTATCTTTTTTAGAAAAGAGGGAACATAGGTGCAGGACTTTTGAAAGTAAAGCTAAAACTCAAACTGATCACAGTAATTAAAATTACTGAAAATAAGAAAAAGCGCTTTGCCCAAAGCTGATCATTTTCAGCTTTAAATCCTAAAACACCAATATAGAACCAATATGCGCATAATAAGTTACAGATCACCAAGAAAATAATATTGGTATATCCATAAAAATATAGTGCATTCATAGCAAGTGTAAATAAAACCACATAAATTAGTGATTCAATTTTTGTTCTAAGAATAGAACGTGCTACGGGTAAAATTGGTACACCTGCATTTTTGTAGTCATCAAAACGATAAATCGCGATCGCCCAAGAATGTGGCATTTGCCATAAAGCATATGCAACAAAAATCAACAAGGCCGCCATATCGAACTGATGCGTTACAGCCGTATAACCAATAACAGGAGGACTCGCTCCAGAAATACTACCAATGACGGTTTGATGGATTGTAGTACGTTTTGTCCACAAACTATAAAAACCGACATAGACTACAAAACCAATCACAGCGAATAAAAAAGCATAAGCATTCACATAGAACCAAAGAATGCTAAATCCAATCACACCTAAGACCAATGCATAAAACATCGCAACAGTAGGGGAAATCGTTTTTTTAACAAGTGCACGGTTCATGGTGCGTTGCATTTTTTGATCGATATCTTGATCAATTACATTATTTACGACACAACCAGAGGCAACTACAAAAGTTGTTCCAATCAGTGTAAGTAATAATAAGAGGCAGTCTATAGAGCCTTGGGCGGCTAAGAAGTAGCCGCCCAAGGTGGTAATAAAATTACCGAAGAGAATTCCTGGTTTAGTCAGGAATAAATACTTTTTCCACATGACAATCAGTTTAGATCATCATGTTGTAGTGTAAGTAATTCATAATCCACACAGAGCCGACTAAGAGTACAGCGATACATAAGATTGTGTAGATAAATGCAATAAGATTCCAGCGTTGTTCAGACGATGTATTCATGTGTAAGAAGTACACAAGTTGTACAAGAACCTGAGCAACAGCAGTGATTGCAATTACTGTAACTAAAATGCCACGACTGAAACCGCCAGCCATCACCATCCCGAAAGGGATGATGGTGAGGATAACAGATAGGATAAATCCAACAGTGTATTGCTTGAAGTTACCGTGTGATGCACCTGCAGCATTATGGTCATGACTACTCATTAGACAACTCCCAGTAAGTAAACGACGCTGAATACACAGATCCAAACGATGTCAAGGAAGTGCCAGAACAAGCTTAAGCAAGCAAGACGACGTGTATTCGGTAATGTCAAACCATTCTTTTTGATTTGATACATCAATACCAACATCCACACTAAACCAGAAGTTACGTGGATACCGTGTGTACCAACCAAAGTAAAGAACGATGATAAGAATGCACTGTGAGTTGGACCATGACCTGCGTGTACAAGGTGATGGAACTCATATACTTCCATACCAATGAACGATGCACCGAAAAGGAATGTAATGAATAACCAAGTGATTACTAGGTTTACATTCTTTTTATAAGATGCAAGTACAGCAAAACCAAAAGTAACCGAAGAAATCAATAAGGCAAAAGTTTCAGTAAGTACAAAACCTAATGACTCGCCAAATAATTCTTTTGGACTTGGTGTGCCCGGTGGAATATGACTGCTTAATACAGCAAATGCGATGAAGAGTGATCCGAAAAGAATCAAGTCACTCATCAAGTATGTCCAGAAACCAAAGACCGTTAAGTCAGTATCATCATGTTCATGATGACCATCATGGCCGCGGTTGTCGTGATGAAGTACTTCAGCCATTTCCTTAGTCCTTCTTCAAGTGTTTTTCAAGTAACGCGTAGCGTTCATTCTCAATGCGCTCAACTTCAGCAGCAGGAACGTAGTAATCAACATTCTTAGTGAATGAGCTTACGATCAAGCTAACTACAGCAGCAACGAATGAAACAACGACAAGCCACCAAATATGCCAAATTAATGCAAAACCAAGAACAGTAATGAACATTGCAATGACGAAGCCCGCAGCACGATCAGTCGGCATGTGGATATCTTCATATTTAGTGTTACGCGCGTATGCTACACCATTTTCTTTGTCAGTCCAGAAACGGTCAACACCGCTAGCATCTGGTACATGCGCAAAGTTATAGAATGGAGCAGGAGACGAAGTCGCCCATTCAAGGGTACGGCTATCCCATGGATCGCCAGTATGGTCCATATTGTCCTTACGTTGTAAGAAACCAACGATGATTTGCATTAAGAAACATGCAATACCAATAGCGATAAGAACAGCACCAAACAACGCAATTGCTAAGTATGGGTCCCACTCAGGGTTGTCATATGTATTCAAACGACGAGTCATACCCATGAAACCAAGGATATAAAGTGGCATGAATGCAAAATAGAAACCGATGAACCAGAACCAGAATGCAGCTTTACCCCATGCTTCGTTGAGCTTCCAACCAAACATTTTCGGCCAGTAGAAGATGATGCCGGCAAACATACCGAACACCACACCACCGATAATTACGTTATGGAAGTGAGCGATCAAGAATAATGAGTTGTGTACAAGGAAGTCCGCAGGTGGAACAGCCATAAGTACACCAGTTAAACCACCGATACCAAAAGTCACAAGGAAGCCAAGTGTCCAAAGCATAGGTGTTGTATACGTGATACGACCCTTATACATAGTGAATAACCAAGAGAAGATTTTCACACCTGTAGGAATCGCAATAACCATGGTCATGATACCGAAGAACGCGTTCACGTTCGCACCAGCACCCATAGTAAAGAAGTGGTGAAGCCATACAACGAACGCAAGTACAGTAATCGCGATAGTTGCATACACCATAGACTTATAACCGAACAACGCTTTACGAGAGAAGGTTGCAACGATTTCTGAGTAAAGACCAAATGCTGGTAATACTAAGATATATACTTCTGGGTGACCCCATGTCCAGATCAAGTTCACGTAAAGCATTGGGCTACCGCCAAGCTCATTTGTGAAGAAATGGAAGCCGAAGTAACGGTCTAAAGTAAGCATTGCAAGTGTACCTGTTAATACAGGGAATGATGCAATGATTAATACAGCCGTACAAAGTGAAGTCCACGTGAAAATAGGCATATCCATTAATTTCATGCCAGGTGCACGCATTTTGATGATGGTAACAAAGAAGTTAACACCAGATAAAAGCGTACCTAGACCAGAAACCTGTAGTGCCCAGATATAGTAGTCAACACCAACACCAGGAGAATACTGAATACCAGAGAGAGGAGGGTAAGCCATCCAACCTGTTGCAGCGAATTCACCTAATACAAGTGAAACCATCATTAAGCCAGCAGCGCCTGCGAATAACCAGAAGCTTAAAGAGTTTAATAATGGGAATGCTACGTCACGAGCACCAATCTGTAATGGAACAGAAATGTTCATCATACCGACAACGAGACCCATAGCCACGAAGAAGATCATGATGACACCGTGCGCGGTGAAGATCTGGTCGTAGTGGTCAGGATGTAGATAACCTTCGCCGCCGCCTTTCGCGAGGAAAAGTTGTAGACGCATCATGATCGCATCTGCGAAACCACGCAAAAGCATGACAACAGAAACGATGATATACATGATACCGATCTTTTTATGGTCTACAGATGTAAACCACTCATTCCACAAATATCCCCATTTTTTAAAATAGGTGATACCGCCTAGCACTGCAATTCCACCAAGAGCCATCATGACCATGGTAACGAGTACAATCGGCTCTGTTGGGATAGAGTCCCAACCTAGTTTGCCAAAAATCATATCCATGTCTTATTCCCCTTGAGCAGCATGTTCAGCTGCAGCATGAGTTTCTGCCATTGCATGGCCAGCAGAGTGATCAGCACCGTGATAATTACTCATATAGTGGTTGATAATTGTTTCAAACAATTTTGGTTCAACTGAAGAGTAATAAGTCACTGGGTGTGGCTTGTTCGGGAACGGTTTCATAGCTTCGGCTTTAGCAAGAGCTTCTTCATCACCAGCAGCTTTAGCACGATTTACTAAAATCTCAATCTGGTGTTTAGAACGATCACCGTCTTTAAGTGTCGCTAATTCAGCTTGGTCAAGTATTCCTTTCTGAATTGCTTCAGGATTGATACTTGTGCCATTACCAGCCTTAACTGCTTCAACCCATTGTGCAAATTCTGGTTCAGTCACACTATGAGCTTTAAAGCGCATTTGAGAGAAACCGTAACCTGAATAGTTTGCAGAGAAACCGCGGAATACACCTGGTTCATCAGCTAATAGGTGAAGGTGAGTTTGCATACCCGCCATTGCATAGATCTGACCGCCTAACTGTGGAATGAAGAACGAGTTCATCGTAAAGTTAGAAGTGATCTTAAAGCTTACTGGTGTTTGTTCTGGGAAGCGTACTTCGTTTACCGTTGCAATGTTTTGCTCAGGATAGATAAAAATCCATTTAAACTGTTCAGCGACAGCTTGAATAGTCAATGGTGCTTTATCTGATTCTAACGGACGGTAAGGGTCGTACTTGTGGGAACCCCACCAAGTTAACCAAGCTAAAATACCAATAATAATGACAGGAACACCCCAAACAACGATCTCAATTGTCGTAGAGTGTGCCCAAGTAGGTTTATAGTCTGCATCTTTATTCGATGCGCGATATTTCCAACCAAACCATAATGCCATTACGATTGATGGAATTACCACCAATAGCATTAAATAGATCGCAGTCATCATCAGGTTACTTTGACCTTGACCAACTGGACCTTTATTGTTTAGAAGTACCATATCACCGCCACACCCAGTTAAGAGTGCAGCCATCGTTGATAAAGACAATACAGCTAAAATCGTTTGTCTCATTTTACAACCTCGGTGAAGAGTCCCATTCCCTAATTAAATTATGGGATAGCGATTAAAGTGTCGCATGATTGATAAGAATTTTTTGTGAAATGCTTAGCAATCATGCGACACCGCTACGTTGTTGGGCATTATGCCTCATATTGAAAAAGTAAGCTACTCATAAAGCACCTTGAAATACTTGTTTTAAAACCCGATTTATATTGTAGGGATTGTCATGTAACTCTTATTTTTTTCTATAGATATCAATTTAATATATAAAAAAAGAGGAATAAATCCTCTTTTTTTATGAATTTGTGATTACTGCTTAATCACTTTGGTTTTTGCCAATTTATCGTGCAATGTTTGACGATTTTTACTAAAGCCCAATGCATAATCGATAATCGTGATAAAAGGCATAAACAACATATTTAAAATAATGAATAAAACGCTTCTCAGCCAGAAAGCACGAATCACAGAAACAGGAGTAGAAGTCTCAATATCAACAATCTTAATTTTTGCTAGTTTTTTGCCAATACTTTGACCGGATTTCGCAATAAAGAAAGCTTGAATCATAAGCATGATAATCAAATAAGCAAACATACTCATCCATGCTTCATTTGGAATCAAGTGCATGACTTGTTGCTGTAGTTCAACTGCTTTAGTTGATGCAACTTCGGTCGCTTGCAATTGTTTTTGAATGTCGAATAATTCTTTGTACTGACTTTCATTAAAAAAGAAAGATGGAATTGCAAGCATAGGTAACCAAAGCATGAGATCCAAAACTTTAGCTAAGGCTCTAGAAGCAAAAGAAGCTAACTCAGGCACAGGTGCTTTCTGCTCAACTTTAATATTAAAAGCAGTATTCTCAGTTTCATTTTTAATTTGGGTACTGAAAGGTGAATAACCTACAGGTTCGTATACAAGTTTTCCTTGAGTTAATTCGCCAAGTGTTTTCCATTCGGTCATACCTTCATGCCAAACTAAGTCAGTGAGTAAGACTTGTTGGCTAGAAAGCATTTGGTTCACTTGTTCTAAACTATAAGGTCCAGCTTGTTGATTGTTACGAGCCAAGTAAATTTGCATAATTTAAAAATCTCAAAGACTAAAGATGAAAAAAGACCCCACGAAAGGGTCTTTTTTTAAAAAAGACTAGGCTTTCTTGATTTGCTCTTCTGCAAGGAAGAACCAAGTATCAAGCACTGAATCAGGGTTAAGTGACACAGATTCAATACCTTGTTCCATGAGCCATTTTGCAAGGTCAGGGTGATCAGATGGACCTTGACCACAGATGCCCACATATTTTCCAGCTTTACGGCAAGCATGAATTGCCATCGAAAGAAGAGCTTTTACTGCTGCATCACGCTCATCGAATAAGTGAGAAACGATACCAGAGTCACGGTCTAGACCAAGTGTTAATTGTGTTAAGTCATTTGAACCGATTGAGAAGCCATCAAAATGTTCAAGGAATTGTTCAGCCAATAAAGCATTGGTTGGTAATTCACACATCATAATAACTTTTAATCCGTTTTCACCACGTTTTAAACCATTTTGAGCAAGCAATTCGATAACACGTTTTGCTTCTGAAACAGTACGAACGAATGGAATCATGATTTGGACATTGGTTAAGCCCATTTCATCACGTACTTTTTTCAACGCACGGCATTCAAGTTCAAAACAATCACGGAAGTTATCAGAAACATAACGACTCGCACCACGGAAGCCCAACATTGGGTTTTCCTCTTCTGGTTCGTAAAGCTTACCGCCGATTAAGTTCGCATATTCATTTGATTTGAAATCAGACATACGAACAATGACTGGTTTTTCAGCAAAAGCTGCAGCTAGAGTTGAAATACCTTCAACCAATTTTTCTACATAGAATTCGATTGGTGAAGAATATCCAGCAGTACGTGTCATTACAGCAGCACGAGTTTCACGAGGAAGACTTTCGATATTCAACAATGCTTTTGGATGCACGCCAATCATACGATTAATAATGAATTCAAGACGCGCAAGGCCAATCCCTTCATTTGGAATTTGAGCAAAGTCAAATGCGCGGTCAGGGTTACCAACGTTCATCATGATTTTGAACGGTAGTTGAGGCATTGAGTGAATAGAGTTACGTTGAACTTCGAAGTCTAACGCGCCTTCATAGATAAAGCCTGTATCACCTTCAGCACAAGAAACAGTCACTTCTTGACCATCAGTCAATACTTCTGTTGCGTTACCACAACCAACGATTGCAGGTACACCAAGTTCACGCGCGATAATCGCTGCGTGACATGTACGACCACCGCGGTTAGTTACAATTGCAGCTGCGCGTTTCATTACTGGTTCCCAGTCTGGGTCAGTCATGTCTGATACAAGAACATCACCGTCTTGTACTTTATCCATTTCTTTAATCGAAGTTACGACACGAACTTTGCCCGAACCGATACGTTGACCAATTGAACGACCTTCGCAGATAACTGTGCCGCGTTGCTTTAACAAGTAGCGTTCCATGGTACCGACATTTTGACGGCTTTTTACTGTTTCTGGACGTGCTTGAACGATATAGATTTGACCGTCATCACCATCTTTCGCCCATTCGATATCCATTGGTGAGCCGTAATGTTGCTCAATGATCAATGCTTGTTTTGCAAGTTCATGCAGCTCATGATCATTTAATGCGAATTGTTGACGCTCTGGTTTTTCAACATCAACCACAACAACTGATTTACCCGCAGCACCTTCTTCACCATAAATCATTTTCTGGTGTTTAGAACCAAGGTTGCGACGTAAAACTGAGTGTTTACCAGCATTTAAAAGTGGTTTAGATAAGTAGAATTCGTCAGGGTTTACCGCACCTTGAACGACCATTTCACCTAAACCGTAAGATGCAGTAATAAATACCACATCACGGAAACCAGATTCTGTATCAAGTGTAAACATTACACCAGCAGCACCAGTTTCTGAACGAACCATACGTTGTACGCCAGCAGAAAGAGCAACAACACTGTGTTCAAAACCTTGGTGTACGCGATAAGCAATTGCGCGGTCATTATATAGAGATGCAAATACTTCTTTGATCGCGATAAGAATGTTATCAATACCACGAATATTCAAGAAAGTTTCTTGTTGTCCTGCGAAAGAAGCATCAGGTAAATCTTCAGCAGTTGCTGAAGAGCGTACTGCAACAGCAATGTCTGGGTTGCCGTTTGAAAGTGCTGCGAAAGCCTCGCGAATTTCTTTTTCTAATGCGTTAGTAAGCGGCGTGTCTACAATCCATTTACGGATTTTGGCACCTGTTTCAGCAAGTGCAATAACATCATCTACGTTAAGTTGTGCAAGTTCAGCCTGAATGCGAGCGTTTAAACCGCTCTGATCCAAGAACTCACGATAGGCAGCAGCAGTAGTTGCAAAGCCGCCTGGTACCGATACACCAGCATTGGATAAATGGCTGATCATTTCACCCAAAGATGAGTTTTTCCCACCTACGAGTTCGACATCGTGTTTTCCTAATTTTTCCAGACCGATTACGCGCGCTTCCAAAGTATTTACTCCACTTTTTTTGCAGTATGAATGACCATCATTGGTATGAAATTATACGAAAGTGCTTAGAATTAGTGTTTTACTAAGCGACAGTCATGTTAGATGAGTTTACTATAAAGATTATAGAGCACTAAGACAAATGTTTAAGGAGAATTTTGATGCCCGAAAGTAAACAAATTAAACGGAGCGTATTCTTTATTTCAGATGGGACAGCAATTACAGCAGAAACCCTTGGACATTCACTACTTGCACAGTTTCCGAACGTTGATTTTGATATTCATATCATGCCGTATATTACAACTGAAGAAGCTGCAATGAACGTCGTTGCGGAGATTAATACTTGTCAAAATCGTGATGGTTCTTTGCCACTTGTTTTTGATACTTTGGTTGATCCTCATGTCCGTGAAATTATTAATACAGCTAAAGCCGTAAATTTGGATGTCTTCGAGGGATTAATTAGTAAGCTTGAACAAGAACTTGGAATTCCGCCAACAACTTTGGTTGGACAAACCCATGCGGTAACCGATTCAGAATATTATAAAGCGCGTATTGATGCGGTTCATTTTGCATTAGATAACGATGATGGTGCTAGAACACGTCATTATGATAAAGCTGATATTATTTTAATTGGTGTGTCTCGTTCAGGTAAAACTCCAACTTCTATTTATCTGTCATTGCAATTCGGAATTCGTGTAGCAAACTATCCTTTGACGGAAGAAGACTTAGATGACAACCGTCTACCTAAAGTTTTGAAAGAGCATAAACATAAACTCTTTGGTCTGATGATTGATGCAGAACGTTTAGTTGCAATCCGCAATGAGCGTAAGGCAAATAGCCGTTATGCAAGTTTTAGTCAATGTCAAATGGAATTGCGAGCAATTGAGGGAATTTATATTTCTGAAGGCATTAAATACTTGAATGTTACTGAAATGTCGATCGAGGAAATCTCAACTCGTGTGCTGCAAATGACTGGCTTAAAACGTCGTATAGGTTAATGAATAATACGCTAATCAATTTTAATCACTTGGTTAGCGTTTTTTGTTTGTGTTGAATACGTAAATGATTCGTTATAAAACTTAGCATTCATCATCGAATGAGATATTAAAATTTTATAATTATTTGAAATTTAATTGGAAAAATTAAGTGATTTTAATTGCTTGTAATAATTCTATAAATAATGATAAATAGATCACATTTTGATATAATAATGGTGATTTAAATCTTGTTGTGAAATTGCCAGTATATAAATAATATTTCTGGCTCGTCGTCTTTTCAGTGGGGGCATTCCATCAGGAACCTAAACTTGCGGAGTTGAATGAGCAACATATGAATCTAGCTTCATCTTTACAATTTATTCATCAAATGAATGAAACTCAACAAAAAGTCTTCAATAGTATTCCAAGCTTAGTCTGGTTACTTACAGAGCAAGGCGATGCATATTTCTTTAATAAGATTAGTCAGGAATATCTTGGTTTTCATGAATCTGAATCTCTTGTAAAAGAATGGATGGAGTTGATTCATCTCGATGATTTAGATGTCTTCCAAAGTGAGTGGTCTCAAGCCCTACCATTAAAATCTCAAATTCAGGTTGAATGTCGACTTAAACATCACACTGGCGCGTATCGCTGGTTTTTAGTTTCTGCAAAATTTGTAGAACAATGCTCAGATCAAGCAGGTTATTGGTTTGTGAATAGTGTTGATATTCATGAGACAAAACAATTTCAGCAAAATCTCGTAAAATATATTCATGCCCAAACTAATATGTTGGATACCAGTGTTGACTGTATAAAACTTTTAGAAGCGGATGGATCTTTATTACATGTCAATAAGTCAGGTTGCGCTGCGTTGAATATTCCCGAAAGTCATCATACTTTTGGAATGAAATGGATCGAACTTTTACCATCAGAAATTCGAACAAAAGCAACTCGTGCACTTAAGATTGCATTGCAGGGTAAAACTGCGCGTTTTCGTGGAATGAGTGAAAACGGGCAAAAAATACAATATTGGGATAATTTACTCACACCGATTTTAAATGATCAAGGCCAAACGGAATGTGTGTTGTGTATGTCGCGTGATGTAACAGCACAAAGAGAAACTGAGATGCGTTTGCGTATAGCTAGCGAGTTAGATGAGTTAACGGGTTTATACAATCGACGTTTCTTTAAATTACAACTTAAACGTTCATTACATAAGCATAAAGCCAATAAAAAATTAATGGGCTTGATGTTGTTGGATTTGGACTATTTTAAACATGTTAATGATACTTTGGGGCATGCCGCTGGTGATCATTTATTGCGAGTTTTATCCAAACGTATTGAAAATATTCTCCCTGAGAATACTTTTGTCGCACGTTTAGGTGGGGATGAGTTTGCTGTCGTTGTAAATGGTATTGATTCAGAAAGCGAGCTTGAGCGTATTGCGCTTGAGGTTGGTAAACAGTTGGATGCACCTATTACTTATGCGGGAAATCTAATTAATGGCAGCATGAGTATTGGTTGTGCAATTTACCCACGAGACTCTAAAGACTCTGTTAATTTGATGAAATGTGCCGATACAGCTTTAAATGATTTAAAAGCGACAGGGCGCGGCGGTTTTAGAATGTTTAATCAACATATGCAGATCGCAGCTCAAAACATCGCAATTCAATTGAATGAAGCCCGTCATATTATTCGAGATGATCTGATTATTCCATTTTATCAGCCTAAAGTTCGTTTGAGTGATGGCAAAGTCGTTGGTTTTGAAGCATTACTTAGATGGCAAACTTCAGATTATCAAGTGCATTCCCCAAGTAATGTTGAACAAGCATTTCAAGATTATGCACTCGCTACAAAAATCAGTGATGCAATCCAAAATAAAGTCTTTAAAGATATGTCTATTTGGATGGAGCAAGGGCTTGAGATCGTGCCTGTTTCGATTAATGCAGCACCAGTAGAATTTCTAAAAGATAATTATGCTGAACGTTTATTGCATCGATTAAATTTATATAAGATTCCACATCATTTAATTGAGATCGAAATTACAGAGCATATATTGGATGATCGTGGTTCAGACTATGTTGTTAAAGCGTTAAACCTATTAAAACAACATGGTGTACGTATCGCACTGGATGATTTTGGAACAGGGCATTCTTCTTTAACAAGATTGAGAGATTATCCTGTAGATTGCTTAAAAATTGATTGTGATTTCATTCGGAGAATGAATCAAGATGAAGCTATTTTAGCGATTGTGCAGGCAATCGTAGCTTTAGGACCAAAACTTTCTTTAGATATTGTGGCAGAAGGAATTGAAAATACAGAACAATTAGAATTATTAAAAAGTTCTGGATGTACTATGGGACAGGGGTATTTGTTTAGTCAAGCCGTTAATATGCAACGTGCAAAACAAATGCTTACGCAGGCTATTTAAATGAAGACAGTTAGTTTTGTTATGAATAAGGCTTATTATTGATCAATAAGCCTTATTCATGATTTGAGTTTATGTGTTTTTAATATCCATTAGTAAGCTAAAGTTTTCTAAGCGCTTATCCGTATCGTAAATATCACAAGTAAAGATAAATTCATCTACATCGTATTGCGCAGCGATCTTTTCTAGACCTGTTTTGACTGTTTGTTGTGAGCCAATTTGGGCCATCGCATAGAAATTTTGAATCGCCATTTGTTCAGCACTTGTTGCTAAACCCTCAGTCGATTCAATAGGTGGTTTTAACTTTAAACTATGACCACGAATTAAATTTAAAATACGTTGATACGAACTGGTCGCTAGATATTGAGCTTCTTCATCAGTTTCTGCTACAACAGAAGGGATACCCATTGAAACATAAGGTTTATCTAGAT
Organism: Acinetobacter sp. NBRC 100985; assembly: GCF_000241225.1. NCBI lineage: Bacteria > Pseudomonadati > Pseudomonadota > Gammaproteobacteria > Moraxellales > Moraxellaceae > Acinetobacter > Acinetobacter sp. NBRC 100985. Next base: position 35,181 of record NZ_BAEB01000002.1, read on the forward strand.
ATTCAGATGCTTGGAAATTATCGCGATATAGTTGAATCGCTTGACCTAGCATTCTAGGAGCGAAATGTGATGCAAATGAGTAAGGTAATCCTAGTTTAGCTGCAAGTTGTGCACTAAACAGACTAGAACCCAATAACCAAACTGGAACGTGAGTATTTTGCCCAGGTGTAGCAATGATTCTTTGGTTTGCTTGAGGTGCTTTAAAATACTGCAAAATCTCCATAACGTCTTGAGGGAATTGATCTTCTGTTTCTTGTCTCCCTCGACGTAAGGCTCTCATTGTTAACGGATCTGTTCCAGGAGCGCGACCCAAACCAAGTTCAAATCGATTGGGGTAAAGTGTTGCTAAAGTTCCAAACTGTTCTGCAACAACGAGTGGAGCATGATTAGGTAGCATAATGCCGCCCGAACCTAAGCGAATATTTTGAGTATGTGCAGCGATAAAGCCTAATAAAACTGCTGTAGCAGAACTGGCAATACCATCCATATTATGATGTTCTGCTAACCAAAAGCGCTCATAACCTAGTTTTTCAGCATGTTGCGCTAATTCAAGTGCATGTCTTAGAGAAAACTCGATACTTTTGTCATCTCTAACGGGAGCTAATTCTAAAATAGAGAACTTTAAATCTTGCAGTGATTTCATAATAAATACTCAATACTTTATATCGTAATAATACGATATGTGTGGAATTTTGTATATCGTTATTTTTCGATATTTATTTTGAAGTAATAAAAAAAGCACCCGTAGGTGCTTTGAGAAAAAACAGATTAACGGTTTTTATACCAACCGCGGTGCAAGCCATTGTCATGACGGTATTTATGACGAGAGTTCGAATTATAGTAGCGACGATCATCGTAAGAACGACGATTGTCATAGCGACGGTCATAACGATCATTATAACGACGATCAGCATCACGATCTTGACCAACTTTTTGACCTAATGCAGCTCCACCAGCAGCACCAATCGCAGCACCAATATAACCACCATTTGTGCCACCCATGTTACGACCAACGGTATATCCGCCTACACCACCTAAACCACCACCGATGGCTGCTTCAGTACGATCTCGTTTATTACTTGATGCGGCTGCACCACCAGCACCACCAATTGCAGAACCAAGCATAGCGCCTGTTTGACCGCCAAGCTGCTGACCAATTGCTGTGCCAACCACACTACCTAAAGCTGAAGTCGCTGCAACGCGTGTAGAGTTATCAGCATGGGCAACATTCATCATTGAGGCAGTTGCTAAAATTGCACCACATAACCAAATATTCGATTTCATTGTGAAACTCCTTATCCATTGTTCTGGACAGCATTTTTTTAACTTGATGCAAATGTAACAATACTTTTTAGTGAAAATATGGAGTGCAATATCTGGAATGAGATAGTTTGACGATGCTTTTGTATATGTTCTATTACAAGTGAAGAAATTGTGAAGAAATTATAAAAAAAGAATGAATAGAAAGCAGGCAACGAAACTAAAGTGAATCGAGTACAATAAATTAAGTTTGATTTAGGTTCTTCATATGTTGCTGGAAAAAATTTTACAGTCTCAAGGTTTTGGTTCGAGAAAATACTGCCAGCAACTGATCAAAAATGGTTCTGTAATGGTTGAAGAGCAAGTCTGTGAGAATCCAAAACAGAATTTTAATACGGAACAGCTCAGTTTTCAGGTCTTTGGTGAGCAATATGAATTCAGAGAACACGTTTATATTGTTTTAAATAAACCGAGTGGTTATGAGTGTTCGCATCAAGCAACACATCATAAGAGTGTTTTTAGCTTGTTTCCCGAGATTTTGATTCATCGTGGTATTCAATGCGTAGGTCGTTTGGATCAGGATACGACAGGGTTGCTACTTTTAACGGATGATGGTCAATATCTTCAAGCTTTAACACATCCGCGTAAACATGTACCTAAGGTCTATCATGTGACTACAGCAGATCCAGTTTCCTCAGAGCAGAGAGAACAATTAGAGCAGGGCGTAGAGTTACGTAATGAAAAAGGAGTGTTTGCAGCAACTGATGTTGAGCTATTTTCAGAATATCAGTTGTCTATGACTATTCATCAAGGTGTTTATCATCAAGTAAAGCGGATGTTGGCAGCAGTAGGAAATAAAGTAGAAAAACTACATCGAAATCAAGTTGGCTCACTTATTCTCCCTGACTTAGAGGAAGGTGAATGGATGTATTTAACACCATCACAGAAGCTATTGAGCCAAAATATTTCTAAAGAAGATGCTTTACTTTAAAAAGCAGTGAAAGGTGTTGAACTCATCATCGCGGATGAAGCCCATCTGTTCATAAAGTCGATGAGATTCAAGATTATTACGCTGAGTTTCTAAACTAATTCGAAGCGCATTTTCATGGCGAGCAAAAAGAATAGCAGTATCAATTAATTGTTTTGCTGAACCTTGTTGTCTGTAAAAAGGAGTGACGTATACATCATCTAAGACATAATAAGTTTCACATGCAACTGAAGAGAATGCGAGATATAGAAGTACAAAACCTGTGAAGACATCATCTTTTACGTGAATAAAAATAACACTGTCTTTATTGTCATAACGATGTTTTAAAAATTGATAAGATTGTTTGATATTTGAAGATGCGCCGTAGAATTGGCGGTATTCATCAAATAAGGTCGCAAGTTGGTGAAGATCTTCTTGAGTTGCCCTTTTAACAATCATCCTAAGTCATCCTTACACTTATAATTTTATTTGGACTGACAGGATAGCGAAAAAATTCAGCTTAAAAAATAGAAACTTGTGTATAAATGCAACATTGTTAAGTTTTGTCACTTTCACCTAAAAGTGCATTCAACTCTTCAAATAAATCTTCATGGTCGTCTTCAACGTCGATAGAAGATGGATTTTCAGCATTTGCGGCATTCTTAGATTTTCGCAATTTGAGCAACTGTTCCATATTTATATTTTGATTTTCAATTGCAAAAGGAATTGATTTCGTCAGAACCACCTGTTTGAAGAAAAGACGTACGGCTTGGGCAGGGGAGATCCCTAGCTGTTTAAAGACAGCAAAAGCTTGTTTTTTTCCTGAGAATCAAGTCGAACCTGATAAACTTCTGTTTTTCGCATGAAGAATAAGACCAAATATTTTTAGTTATCGTCATGTATTTTAAACCATCGCAATGTAATTTCAATATTTTTGAGCTGAAAATATAGAATTTTTGTCATTACGTTGTGTTTGCAATGTGAGTTCGTGGTGAGAACTGAACTGCATTTCTTGGTTTGTGATGGGATCTATGAAATTAATTGCCTTTGCAAGTAATTGAAGTGGGGTAGTAAAATCATCATCATCTCTATGTTGAATCACTGGATAAAATGAGTCATTAAGTATAGGAATACCAAGTGAATTCAGGTGTACACGCAGTTGATGTTGTTTCCCTGTTTTCGGTTTTAAAAGGTATTTCGCGAGTTGTAGATCATGCTCTAACAGTTCAATATAAGTTTCACTATTACTTTCCTTTTCATTATTAATTTGCATCGTGTAAAAAGGATGTCCTTTTTCTAAATGCAAGTTTACTGTTTGTGGAAATGTGAGTTCAGAGCGATAAGCTGCAATTGCATGGTAGGTTTTTTGTACTTTTCGTTCTGCAAATAACTGTTGATAAACACCACGAGAGGCAGGTCTTTTACTAAATAATACGATGCCAGCCGTTTCTCTATCTAAGCGATGGATTGGGGTTAAATCTACATAGCCTGTTTGTTTTTTTAATCGTACCAAAAGCGTTTCTTGAACGTATTGTCCTGTTGGACTCATGGTTAAAAAATGAGGTTTATCGACCACGATCAGATCATCATTTTCAAATAATATTTCATGTTGAAAAGGTACATGGATTTCATGCGCAAGAAAGCGATAATAAAAAATATGGGTATTGGGTGTATAGGTGCTATTTAATTGTAGTTGTGAGCCATCAGCAGCATAAATAAGCCCATCATCGAAACGTTGTTGCCATTCACTTGCATGAATATGTGGAAAATGTTGGCAGAGGTAATCAAAAATCGTATTTGCGATAACTTCTCTTGGTAAAAAGACTTTGCTTGCACTGACGCCATTAATAAGTGGTGGGGTAAATTCTAGAATAGATGACATACAGTACATTCGACTCAGTATAAACGATGTAAAAAAAGCCAGTTTAAAAGCACATGATTAGGCTTTGTGGCAGTGCAATGTTATTATAACGACCATCCCAATTTTGTTCTATTTGCCATGTCGTATTCAGTGAAATTTACTTTAAATCATGAACAAGACACTCAGCGTTTTGCACAAGTACTCTCTCAGCATGTGCATGCTGGCATTATTTACTTAATTGGTGATTTGGGCGCTGGAAAAACTACATTTACACGCTATTTTCTGCAAAATTTAGGTCATAACGGTTCAGTAAAAAGTCCAACTTATACCTTGGTTGAACCTTATAATATTAATGGTCGCGACATTTTTCATTTCGATTTATATCGTTTGGATGATCCTTATGAGTTAGAGTTGATGGGAATTCGTGATTATTTGGAAACGCCTGAGGCATTATTTTTATTTGAATGGCCATCTAAAGGTGGTGAGGAAATTCCAAAAGCCGATGTGGTCATCGACATTCAAAAGTCAGAAGATGAGCTCACTCGATTTGTGACTTTAACTGTAGATTCTCAAGCACTGTCTCAAACGTTGCAGGAACAATTGCATGGCGCATGATTCAACAGATCGTTCAACTCGCCGTATCCATACTCTTAATGCCGCATTAGCCAACCAAATTGCTGCGGGTGAGGTGATCGAACGCCCGTCATCCGTCGTAAAAGAGTTATTAGAAAACTCAATTGATGCTAGTGCGACTGAGTTGATCATTCGTGTGGCTCAGGGCGGTTCGACTTTAATTGAAATCATTGATAATGGTAATGGCATTCACCCAGAAGATTTACCTTTGGCAGTGATGCGACATGCGACTAGTAAAATTCAAACTTCTGAAGACTTACATGCGATTGTCAGCTTGGGCTTTCGTGGGGAAGCATTGGCATCCATCGCTGCAGTGTCTCGTTTAACTTTGACCAGCAGTCAAGATGAACAAGGCGTGGGTTATCAAGTAGAAGTCAATGGCACTGCTTTCGATCATCAGCAAGTTCAAGCAGTTGCTGCACAAAAAGGCACACATATTCGTGTTCAGGATTTATTTTTTAATGTTCCTGCACGTCGTAAATTTCTAAAAAAGCCAACAACAGAATTTAACCATATTGAAGAAATTGTTCGCCGTTTGGCTTTAACACATTTCGATATTCGTTTTGTGCTTGAGCACAACGATAATATCCGTTTAAACCTACCTGTGGCTGATAGTGGTGAGTTACGTTACCAACGTGTTCAACAGTTACTCGGTCAACAATTTATTCAAAATGCCTACTGGGTTGATGCTGAAAGTATCAATATGCGCTTATCTGGATGGTTGGGGCATCCTTCTGATGCGCGTGCACAAGCAGATTTGCAATATGTTTATGTAAATGGTCGTATTGTTAAAGACAAAACCATTTCACATGCGCTGCGTATGGCATATGAAGGTATTTTGCATGGTCATCAGCATTCTTCTTATTTGTTGTTTTTAGAAGTAGATCCTGAAAATATTGATGTCAATGTACATCCAACCAAGCATGAAATTCGCTTTCTAAATCAACGTGAAGTGCATGAATTTGTGCGTCATTATGCCAAATCAACTTTATCGCAATTTCAAACAGCTAGTGCAGATTTAGCACAGGCAATGAAAACAGATGAAAGTACAACAGAAAACTTTGATTATCAGCCTCAGCCCAAATACCAAGAACAATTTAATTTACATCGTGCTGCGGTTGAAGCAGAGTCATCAGCCAATCAACATGTAGCTGTTTCAACTGATTTATTGACTGAATTTAATCAAAGTCGTCCTCAAGCCGTAAATTATAATTCTGGATCACAAGCACCTCGTTATAATGGTTCTGCACAATTAAATAATGCGCTTAAAACATATTTGGCGCCATTGCGTGGTCGAGAAACTCCTACCACCTTTGATCACGGGGAAGTTGAAAGTAATCAAACGGTTCCATCACGTGTGGATGAATTTCCATTAGGTATTGCAATAGCACAACTTCATGGCATTTATATTCTTGCGCAAAATACCGAAGGCTTGATTATTGTTGATATGCATGCAGCACACGAACGCATCTTATTACAACAAATGAAGTCAGCATGGGATAAACCTGAATTTTGGACATCGCAGCAATTATTGATTCCAAAAATTGTTTCAATTACGCGTATGCAAGCCACTCGCATCGAAGATTTACAACCCCAATTACAACGACTCGGTTTGGAAGTCGATCAGTATGGGGATGATCAAGTGATCGTACGTGGTGTGCCTGCCATTTTACATAAAGCAGATTTTGAGAAATTGATTCCAGAATTGCTCAATGATCTTGATCCAAATGATGAAGCAAGAGGTTTATTGCAAAAACGTGATGAATTACTCGCTGGTATGGCATGTCATGGCGCTGTGCGTGCTCATCGGCAGTTAAGCCTTTCTGAAATGAATGCTTTATTGCGTCAAATGGAACAAACTGAATTTGCTAGCCAATGTAATCATGGACGTCCGACTTGGCGTGCATTTCCACTGCATCAATTAGATAAATTATTTGCTCGAGGAGAGTAGTTGTACATGTCAAATCAATTGCCCGTCATCAATTTAATGGGGCCTACCGCAAGTGGTAAAACTGCATTGGCATGTGAACTCTATGAGCGTGGTAATTTTGAACTGATTTCTGTTGATTCAGCCTTAGTTTATAAAGATATGGATATTGGTACGGCGAAACCGACCAAAGAAGAACAAGCACTTTATCCACATCATTTGATTGATATTATTACGCCGTTGGAAGTGTATTCTGCAGCACAATTTGTCGAGGATGTTTGTCCTTTGATTGATGATATGCATGAGCGTGGGAAAACTCCCGTTCTCGTTGGTGGGACAATGTTATATTTCAAAGCACTGTTAGAGGGGCTTGCTGATAATTTACCAAATGCTGACCAAAATGTTCGTGATGCAATTACGGAAAAAGCAGAGCAGGAAGGGTGGCAGGCTGTCTATGATGAATTGGTTGCAGTAGATCCAATCGCTGGTCAAAAATTTAAAGTCTCTGATAAGCAAAGAATTATTCGCGCACTTGAAGTATATCGAATTACAGGTGAGCCAATAACAAAGTTACAGGCTGAACAACCTAAAAATCAACCTTACCGTTACACTTTTCATAACTACGCTTTGATGCCTGATCGGTTAGAATTACATAAACGCATTGAGCAAAGATTGAGCAAAATGTGGGAAATCGGTTTTTTAAATGAAGTGGAGGGCCTAATTGTAAAATACGATTTAAATGATAATTTACCGTCTATGCGGTCTGTTGGTTATCGTCAAGCATTAGATTTTTTACTAAAAAGTGACTTAAGTCTCAAAAATAAAGTAGAAATGGAGAACAAGGCGCTGTTTGCAACACGGCAACTGGCCAAACGTCAATACACTTGGTTACGTTCTTTGCAAGAAATACACGATTTTAAAACTTACGTGACGATAAAGCAGGCGAAAGAAGACTTGCGAAACTTCTTTGGATAAAGCAAAATTCGCAGGCTGTCTTTTTATAATTTTTAGTTGAAAAATAAAGATAGTTTTTTTGCGCTGATTTAAAATTTTTTTGGAGTTAAAAATGTCTAAAGGTCAAACTTTACAAGATCCGTTCTTAAATTCTCTCCGTAAAGAACGTATTCCAGTTTCTATTTTCCTTGTGAACGGTATTAAATTGCAGGGGCATATTGAGTCTTTCGATCAATATGTTGTTTTATTAAAAAACACTGTAAGTCAAATGGTTTATAAACACGCGATTTCTACAGTCGTTCCAGCACGTAACCCACGTCCAGCTGGTGCTCAAGGTACTGGTGGCTTCCCTGCTCAAGGTGGTGCTACAGGTGGCTTCGGTGGCGGTCAAGGCGGCGGCTTCGGTGGCGGTCAAGGCGGTGGCTTTGGTGGCGGTCAAGGCGGCTTTGGTGGTCAAGGTGGCTTCGGTGGTCAAGGTGGCTTCGGTGGTCAAGGTGGCTTCGGTGGTCAAGGCGGCTTTGGTGGTCAAGGCGGCTTTGGTGGTCAAGGCGGCTTTGGTGGTCAAGGCGGCTTCGACGGCGAAACTAAATTTGAAGATGGTCAAGAAGACGAAAATAATCGTTAATTGATTGATGATCTTTAAAAATGCCAGTCTAATTATAGACTGGCATTTTTTTATGTTTAAAAAGTAAGAATAAATACTATGGAAATGATTATTGCGGCAGCATGTTGTAGCGTTCTAGTCTCAATTTTATTGAAATATCTAAAGACCAAAGGGTTTGATGTCTTTCAAATGATTGCTTGGAATTATCTAAGCGCAAGTATTTTATGTTTTTACTGGTTTAAGACAGATCTCACACATGTTTCAATTCAAAATACACCGTGGTGGCTCATATTCACTTTGGCAATATTGCTGCCAAGTATTTTTCTATGTTTAGCCAAATCATTACAATTCGCGGGTATTCTTAAAACAGAAATTGCTCAACGTCTAGCGTTTATTCTTTCCTTATTAGCAGCGTATTTTATTTTTGGTGAACAATTTAGCCAATTAAAATTAATAGGTGTTGTTCTTGGTGTGCTTGCAATATTGGCAATTATTGTTGGGCAGGCAACAGAACAGGCCAATAAAGGATTAAGCTTAAAGTCAGCTTTGTTTCTATTCAGTGTATGGATGGGTTATGCGGCAGTAGATGTACTACTTAAATATAGTAGTAGTCTGGGTTTGCAGTTTGCAGTCACGTTGAATTTAACATTTATTGCTGCCTTCATTTTATCGATTGCTTATATTGCGATTACACAAGCGAACTGGCAGCCTAAAAACATTTTTACAGGTTTGTTTTTAGGAATATTAAATTTTGCCAATATCGCTTTATATGTTAAAGCACATATGATTTTTAGAGAAACACCTGCGATTGTCTTTGCTGGAATGAATATTCTCGTTGTTGTTTTAGGTGTATTGAGTGGAGTTGTATTGTTCAAAGAGCGAATAAAAGCATATACATGGATTGGATTAGTTTGTGGCGTGATTGCAGTATTATGTTTAGCCAAAGCTATGATGTAATAAAAATAAGGGAGTAAAATGAATAACTCCCTTGTTCTGATTCATTATAAACGAGTAAACACTACGTCATCTGCTAAGCGTGATTTAGGTAGTTTGGCATTAAAATCGCTATCACTGCGATAGCCTAATGCAACAATCACTGAGGCTTTTAAACCTTTTTCTGTCAATCCAAATTCTTTATTGATTGTATCGCGATCAAAACCTTCCATTGGTGTCGCATCAATACTTTCTAATCCTGCTGCAAAAAGCAATTGACCAAGTGCAAGATAGGTTTGGTTTTCCATCCATGCTGAAAGATTTTTGAGTTCATTGCGATAGAATTCGACATAGCCAGAACGAGTATCTTGTTGACCTTGTTTAGCTGTTTCATCTTTAAATCGTCCACTTACATCATCTTGTTGTAATAATTGTTCTAAATATTCTGGTGTAATATCTGTACGAGTACAAAAGATGATGGTGTGTGATGAGTTCAAGACTTTGGCTGCATTGTAAATATATTTACCCGTGAGTCCTAAAGCAATGCGCTGTTTGGCTTCATCAGATTCTGCAACTAAAAAATGCCATGGTTGAATATTTACCGAAGAAGGGCTAAAGCGCAAAATTTCAAGTAGCTTTTCAAATTGTTCTTTTGGAATCTTTTTCTCTGTGTCATAAGCTTTTGTCGCATAACGTGTTTTTGCTGTAGCTAAAGTATCCATCAGAAATTAACTCAATTTAAAAATTTAATTTATTTTACTTGATCTATATTTCACTGAAAGTAGTGAAATGTGATTTCTATATAGATTTAAGTCGTATGTGCAAAGTTTTAGCTGACTTGAATAAAAGTGATGTATTAAATTGCAGAATAAAATTTTCTTAATAGTGCCACTGTTTAAAATCTAAATCATAATTTTCTAGTGGATTGATTTCTAAAATCCACGCTGAATCAGCACGCCAATCTCCTAAGACAATACGTTGCTTATTATCAACTTGGTGGATTTCTGGACGGTGAGTATGACCGTGAATTAAATAATCAACTTGATCGATCACGCACTCTACTGCATGAGCATTCACATCCATGATGTCATAACTTTTCAGCTGCTTGGTTTGGCTACTTTTTTTGCGAAAACCATTGGCTAGTTTTTGTCGAAAACTAAGTGGTGTGCGCTTTATGAAACCCAACAAAACTGGATTACGAATCACTTTACGGAAACGCTGATATGCCACATCATCAGTACAAAGTGCATCTCCATGTTCAAGACGAAATTTTTTATGGTGAATGTCGAGTGTATATACGTCTGGTAATTGAATACCATTAAATTTATTTAAGAATTTTTGCCCCAAAGCGAAATCACGATTACCAACTTGGAAGTAAACTTGATTTCCGTCATTGGTGAAACTTTGTAATGCTTGAATAATGTCATCTAACCATGGAGCTGTATAGTCATCACCAATCCATGCATTAAACCAATCCCCTAAAATATAAAGCTGGGTGTTTTTATCTTGATATTGTTGCAATAAAGCCAAAAACCCTCGAACGAGTCGAGGGTGATCAGGTGACAAGTGTAAATCTGAAATAAACAGGTAGGTCACACTTTTTATCCTTTTTAAATCTACTACCTACCTTCTT
>NZ_BAEB01000001.1:0-151123 GCF_000241225.1 Acinetobacter sp. NBRC 100985
GCATGATGGAAAGTAGCATGAATGTCAAATGCTTTTCTTGACGTGAATCTTGTTGTTTAATATGATTGAAAAATTATTTAAAGAAGAAATTTAATTAATTTTATTTAATATGTATTTTGAGGGTGGAGAATGAGTAAAATATTAATAAATAACTTTCCTTAGTCATTAATACATTATACGGCATGTTCGGTATCTGATGAGTTTGATAAAGTAGAGTTTACTCTTGGCTTTGATTTAGAAAGACAAATTCATGATATAAAAAATTCAACTTTAACATCATTTTTTCAAAGCATTTTAATCCATGATGAAATTCTAGTTTCATATTCTGATTATTTAAAATTAATAGAATTTATTGGTATTGAAGATACGCTGAAACTTCTAGATGCAAAAATCATAAAAATTATTATGTTGAAAAGTAATATTTGTCTCATGCGTAAAGATAATATTAGAAGCTCATTAGATATTATATCTCTTCAAGGAGATCTAATGGAAAAATTTGAAAAAGAAGTATCAAAAAGAATTGATATTTCATCTCATCAAAAATCTCAATTTATTCAGTTTACAGATAATTCAAAAATTATTATTGAGGATAGAGATAGTATTGATTTAGTGTATAAGGAAATAATTTCTGATATTAAAGCAAATCAAACTTTAAACTATATCAATATTACTAGTCCCTCAATAGATGATATGAGTTTTATTGATTCTTTGAAAGTTCTAAGAATATCAAATATTTTACAAGGGTTGATCCTTCAAAATCATTTAAAAGTTGATTGTATAACGCAGGATGCTCATTCTAAGGACTATCTTAATTCAAAATTAGGGTTTTTAGCAGATCAGTATTCTCTAAATTCTTTAGAGTGCTTTACTACGATAACAGAAAAAAGAAAATTCCTGATATATATCAAATATATAAAAGTAAAATAATGACTATGGATGAAATTATAAAATGTAGAGAAACATATAATGGAAGTATATTTAGAAAATGGCTTGAATCAAAGGATTATGATCAAGATGAATTATTAGTTGCATTATTAAATAGTTCTACACGGGATAAAGGTTTTATTAAGTTTTTGAGATGGGTTTATCCAAATTTAGCTGGTTTGGTGAACGTTTTTTCAGGAGCGGCAGCGGCGGCTTTTGATAGTTATATTGTAAATAAAATAATAGATGGATGGAAACCCTCCTTTTTCTTAGATGATATTTTAAAGGATAGAATAGATCGTAGAATAGAACTGCATGCTGCTTCAGAAAAAAGAGATGAAATTATGAAACGTTTTGGTAAAGTTGGTAGAAATGATGCATGTCCTTGCCAGAGCGGTAAAAAGTTTAAAAAATGCCATGGAATAGTTTGATTTTTAATATTTAATTAATAGTTAAAGTATTTAAACGCTTAATAAAAAGAAGCCCCATCATCCTGACGGGGCTTCTTTGTATTCAGTTATGTCGTTGATATCCTATTAACGACCACGTCCTGTGTCTGTTCTTATTCTCAATGAGACTTCCTGTCTCTCTATGCTTTATATATTAGAGATCAAATCGAGAGTGGAATAGACGTAAATCGACCTAATCAACGTACGCTTAGGCGTACAACTAAGCGATATGATATTTCTGTAATTTGACAACGAGAGCCGCTAATCCTTTCACTTCAAACTCATTGGCTTCAAAGTTGTCGTCTTTATTACGTTTAAAGATGTCGCGAATTTCAATCACAGCATTTGGATCAACTAGACCTAAGCTTGAGGCTACTTGGCGAATTTGACTGATTGAACGTGAGCCATTGGTAGAACCATAGCCGATAAATGCTGCAGGTTTGCCTTGCCATTCTTTACCCACATAATCCAAGGCATTCTTCAGTGCTGGACTATAGCCATGGTTATATTCAGGGCTAATGAAAATAAACGCCTGTGCCTGCGCAATTTTATCCGCCCACTGCTGCTGTTTTGGCTGATCATAGATGCCAGTTGCAGGTGGGTGAGAACCTGCAAATAGCGGTAAGTCCCATTTCTTAAGATCGACGATTTCTGTTTGAATATCATTTAATGCGAGTTCAGTGGTTGCTTGTTGTACCCAATTGGCAACTTTGATCGCTGTACGACCTTCCCGAACACTACCAACAATAATATAAATCAGCATACTTAAATTCCTATGTGTTATTACTTTGATTATAAAAATGAATACTTTTAATGATGTTATACTTTTTTTAAGCGATAAAAAAAGCTCTCATTTGAGAGCTTTTTTGTTACATCAATTTGATGCCTTGCTGGCCTGCAGGGGTAACTTTGAAGATTTCCACTTCAAAGGTAATATTTTTGCCTGCCAATGGGTGGTTAAAATCGATTTCTGTAATGTCATCATTGACCGATTTTACGATTCCAAACAAGGTTGCTTTGGCTTTATCTTCAAATTCAATCATGTGACCAACAATTGGACGTTGTTCAAATTTGACGGTATCGAAGATTTGAATATTTTCAGGATTCCAAGGACCGAATGCATCTTCTGGTGGTAAATGTACAGTACGACGATCGCCTGCACGTAAACCAAATAATGCCTTTTCAAATCCTGGCAGTAAGTTACCATCACCAATCACAAGATTTACAGGTTCTTCGCGTCCACGAGTGTTGTCGATTTCAACACCATTTTCAATGGATACAGAAAAATGTAAGTCAACTTTTGAGCCGTCTTGAATACGGATTTCTTCGTTAGGTTGGATAATTTCGTTCATCTTATGCATCCGCATTTTGGTTGCGTTTCTTCTCTAAGAAGAAAGTATCAATCAACAGTAAAATAGTCCCTAAAGTAATAGCGCTATCTGCAAGATTGAAAGCAGGGAAGTGGCTGTTTTGGTAGTACACATGGATAAAGTCGACGACATAGCCTAGGCTGACGCGGTCAATCAAATTACCAATCGCACCGCCCAGAATCAGGGCAATAGCCATCGGTAAAATCACCATTTTCTTCGGCATACGCATTAACCAAAACACAAAAATGATCGATACGATACCCGCTAAAGAGGTAAAGAAATAACGCTGCCAACCACCCGCATCTGATAAAAAGCTAAAAGCAGCCCCGTAGTTATGCAGTAAAGTCCAGTTTAAAAATGGTAAAACTGGGATTGGATCGGCGTAATTTAAATGTGTACTGGCAATCCATTTTGTCCATTGATCCAACACAATGGCAAGGACTGAAAGTCCAAGCCAAAGTAAATTGTGCGGATAAAACTGAAACAAGCCTTTTTTTGCTTGTGAATTAGGCATACTTTCTCACTTCGCCACCACCAGTGACGTTGATGATACAACGAGCGCATAAACCTGCATGACCAACATGCGTATTTACATCAGGCAATACATGCCAGCAACGTACACATTTCTCACCATCTGCTGCTGAAACTTGAACGCGCAGACCTGCAAGATCTGTGCTTTCACCTTGTTCAGCATAAAGGTGAACGATGACTTGAGATGTGATCAAGACAAAACGCAATTCATCGGCCAATTGATTTAACAATGTTTGTAATGCTTCATCTGCCCAAAGTTCGACTTTGGCAGATAAGTTACTGCCGATGAGTTTAGCGTTGCGTGCAGCTTCAATCTGTTTATTTACTGCTGATTTTACGCTAATCAATGTTTGCCAATCTGCTTCTGAAAGCAGGTTTGCAGTTGATGCAGTTGGGATGTCATACCATTCAGCGGTAAATACATATTTTCCTGTTTGTTCAGGAATCAACGGCCAAGCCTCTTGTGCAGTAAAGCTTAGGATTGGTGACATCCAGCGAACAAAGGCCTGAACAATATGATACAGCGCTGTTTGAGCAGAATGACGTGCTTGAGAATCTGCTTTGGTGGTGTATTGACGATCTTTGATGATGTCGAGGTAGAAACCACCCAAGTCATTGATACAGAAGTTAGTCAGTGCATTGGTCACAATATGGAAATTCATCTCTTCATAAGCTTGCTGAATAGTTTTTTGAACCTCAGCAGCGCGTTGTAAGATGTATTGATCCAATGCAATTAACTGATCTACTGGCAGCGCATCTGTAGATGGTTTGAAACCATTTAAGTTCGCCAATAAGAAACGTAAAGTATTACGAATACGACGATAACCATCAGAGGCACGGCTAAAGATTTCCTTACCTGCCGTCATTTCATAACGGTAGTCAGCTGAAGCAATCCAGAAGCGTAAACCATCCGCACCCATATCTTTAATAATGTCTTGTGGGGTAATGATGTTACCCAATGATTTAGACATCTTACGGCCTTTCTCATCAACCACGAAACCATGGGTGAGTAGGCCTTTATATGGTGCACGTTCATTGATTGCAATTGAGGTCAGCAATGAAGATTGGAACCAGCCACGGTGTTGGTCTGAACCTTCAAGATAGAGGTCTGCTGGATCTTGTAGGTCATCACGTTCACGCAGCACAGCGTAGTGTGTAGTTCCAGAGTCAAACCAAACGTCTAAGGTATCGCGTACTGCATTATATTGTTCTGCATCAGCACCGATGAACTCTCTCGCTTCACGGTTATACCAACCATCGATACCTTCTTGTTCGATTAGTTTAGCCACTTCTTCGATCAACTCAGGCGTGCGTGGGTGCAATGCATTGGTATCTTTGTGTACAAAGAATGGGATTGGCACGCCCCAAGTACGTTGACGTGAGATACACCAGTCAGGACGACCTTCGATCATCGACTGAATACGGCTTTGTCCCCAATCAGGCACAAATTCGATATCATTTTCAATCGTCTTCAAGGCATTTTGGCGTAGACCATTTGCATCCATGCTGATAAACCATTGCGGTGTTGCACGGAAGATAATTGGTGTTTTATGACGCCAGCAGTGTGGGTAGCTGTGTTTAATGGGTTGGTGTGCCCATAAACGACCCACTGCGCCCAATGCTTCAATGATTTGAGGATTTGCTTTATAGATGTGCTCGCCAGCAAAGATCGGAGCTGTTGGCAAATAGACACCATTTCCGCCCACTGGATTATCTACTTTTAGATTGTACTGTAAACCGACTTTATAATCGTCTACACCATGGCCGGGTGCGGTATGAACAGCACCTGTACCACTTGTTGCGATGACATGCTCACCTAAAATCACAGGTACTTGACGATCTGTTAACAGTGGGTGTTGCAATAACAGATTTTCGATTGCCGCGCCTTTAAAATCGGCCAGTACCACTGGATTTTCTAGTTTGTAGCGTTCGATCGCAGATTCAATTAAATCTTTAGCTAGAATAAAGTTTTGCGTGCCACGTTCAGTCGTCACTTGAACCAATTGATAGTCGATTTCAGCGTGTAGTGCTACAGCTTGGTTAGCAGGCAAAGTCCACGGTGTGGTGGTCCAAATCACAATATCAGTTGCATCTTGCACATCAACATTCAAACGTGTGCTTAAATCTTTGAGATCAACAACGCTGAAGCCAACATCAATCGCATCTGATTTCTTATCTTCGTATTCAACTTCCGCCTCTGCGAGTGCAGAGCCACAGTCCATACACCAGTTGACTGGTTTTAGACCCGGTTCAATATGACCAGCTTTGGCAATTGCACCCAGTGATCGTACGATGTCTGCTTCTTGTTTGAAGTTCATGGTAAGGTAAGGATTGTCCCAGTCACCAAATACCCCCATACGCACGAAGTCTTTCTTTTGTAGCTCAACTTGTGAATAGGCATATTCACGGCATGCTTTACGGAAAGTTGAAGCATCAACTTTAACACCGACTTTTCCGACTTTTTCTTCAACTTTCAGTTCGATTGGTAAACCATGACAGTCCCAGCCCGGTACATACGGTGTATCGAAACCATCTAAAACGCGGCTTTTAATGATGATGTCTTTTAAAACTTTATTGACTGCATGACCTAAATGGATTTGACCATTGGCATATGGAGGGCCGTCATGCAGTACATATTTTTTCTTGCCAATACGCGATTCACGAATCTGCTGATAAATGTTGTCGGCATACCACTCTTCTAACCATTTAGCTTCACGCACAGCTAAGTTTGCTTTCATCGCAAATTCAGTATGAGGTAAATTGAGTGTGGCTTTATAATCCACTGCATTTTCAGGAGTTTGCTTATCGCTCATGCAAGTTTTCTTCCAGTTTGATCAGTTTGTAAACTGACATGTATTACAAATGAAAATTAAATTTAAAAAGGAAATTCTGAAGTACGACTACGATAATCACGTAATTTTTGTACATCATCATCAATTCCGACTTTGAGTGCTTCAAGCGAAGGGTAATTCAATTCACCATGTAAATAGTGAAGAAAAGTCACCCGCATCAATAAGCCATACAGATTAGCAGAAACATCAGGGAAATGTACTTCTAATCGCCATTCTGGCTGTGCTTGTTGGATGGCAGGACGTGTCCCCACATGACCTGCACCAAATAAACTATCATTTTGATATCCTGCAATACCGTTGAGCGCAGGATCTGAATGTTTAATTTTTTCACTCAATGACGCGTTTTCACAGACCACATCCACTGCATAGATGCCATTTAAACAGGGTTTATGGCGATTTAAACGCACGTTAATGGTTGGAAAATCAAGAGTACGACCAATCTGATCCCCGTATTGCACTCGACCTGTAATGCTATAAGGACGACCCAGTAGTTTTGCAGCTAAAGCAAGATCGCCTTCTTGTAGGACTTGGCGAATACGGGTAGAACTGACGCGTTCACCTTTTAAGGCAACGGTATTTAAATTTGTGACATCAAAACCATAATCACGTAAAAATTCGCTATTGCCCTGACGATCTTTACCAAAATGAAAATCATCGCCCAGCACTAGACTTTGTGCATTAAGTTTTAATTTGAGCAAGTCAGCAAATTGTGTTGCGCTGAGGCTTCTAAAATATTGATCAAATTTTGCGACTGCGATGTAATCGACACCCAGTTCAGTTAAATATTCGACTTTTTCACGTAATGAGCTAATGCGCGGAGGTGCGTCATAACCTTTAAAAAATTCAAGTGGTTGCGGCTCGAAAATCATGACTAATGTGTTTAAGCCTTGTGCTTTGGCTAACATTTGCAATTGAGCAATCATCGCCTGATGACCGAGATGGACACCATCAAAATTGCCAATCGTTACCGCAGTCGGAGGTAACTGAAAATCTGGCGATAATGCGTTGAGACGAAGCAACTTCATGGGCGTTAAATACAGTGAATTTTGCAAAGGCTATATATTGCCATAATCTCGGCGTTTCGTCTTGTTGTTGTGTTTTTACACAGAAAAATTTCAATATTTAAAACTTTTATATCAATTTAATTTATTCATTAAATAAAAATAAATCAATTTTTCTTATTTAAAATCTCTTTTAATATAACGTTATTGTCGCTTTATATCGAGATAGAGATGAAAAAGCCATTTTATCAGCTAGAACAGAGCAGGGATGTAATTCGCCATTTTACCCCAAACTGGTTTACTGCAACCATGGGAACAGGCGTTGTCGCAATGATTTTAGCACAGCTGCCTTTTGCTTCATCTGTTTTGTTTATGCTTGCGACTAAATTATGGCAGTTTAATATTTTGTTATTTAGCATTTTTAGCGTGCTTTATGCTTTACGTTGGATTTTATTTCCGAATGAAGCAAAACAAATTTTTAACCATCCCAATATGAGCTTGTTTTTAGGCGCTATTCCAATGGGTTTAGCCACTATTGCCAATGGTTTCCTCAGTTTTGGTATTCATCTCTACGGGGATATTGCAATACATATTGCTGAATACCTTTGGTATCTCGATGTTTTGCTCGCAGTGATGATCGCATGGATTGTACCGTTTTGTATGTTTAGCTGCCAAGATCATCAGCTACATCGTATGACGGCAGTATGGTTACTCCCGATCGTGGCGTGTGAAGTTGCAGCCAGTTCGGCTGGTCTTTTATTGCAACATTTAGCTGCTGACCAACATGCTTTAGCGATCTTGATCACTGGTTATGTGTTGTGGGGGATTTCAGTACTACCTGCTTTTGCGATCTTAACCATTTTAATGTTGCGTTTGGCATTGCACCAATTGCCAGAGAAAGAAGTCGCGATTTCTAGTTGGCTATGTTTAGGACCGATTGGAACGGGAGCATTAGCGTTATTATTGCTTGGTGAGCAAGCGCCACGAATTATGCAAGTGATGGGTTTTGATGGATTAGCAGTATTACTTCCAGCCTTAGGCATCGTTGCAAGTTTGGTGTTATTAGGTTTTGGTTTGTGGTGGTTTGGAATTGCAATTCTTACAACTTTACGTCATACCCGCACAGGTATTCCATTTAATCTCGGTTGGTGGGGTTTAACGTTCCCATTCGGCGTGTTTGTTTTAGCGATCTTTAACTTAGCACATCAGTTACATATCGACTTCTTACAGTATGTGGCGGTGATATTAAGTGTATTGTTAGTTGGCTTGTGGGCGTTGGTGGTGAAGAAAACCGTAGCGGGAGCGTATAGTGGTCAATTATTTTTCTCTCCCTGTTTGGTCGCCTTACAGCAGAAGATGCAATAATATTGAGGTGTGCCGAAGCACACCTTTTTTGTGTCTCTATTTTGATTTGAACGAGTTTTTTATGAATGCTGATATTGCCCTGATTATGGCGTTGCCAAATGAGTCGAAAGGTCTATTTGAGCAAGCAGGCATTGACGTTCATTACAGTGGAATCGGCAAAATTAATGCAGCATTCAAAGCCTTTGACGTGATTCAAAAAACAGGCTGTAAAACGCTGATCAATTTAGGTAGTGCAGGCAGTTCGCACTTTGATGCGCATAGCTTGGTCGAGGTTACGACTTTTGTGCAACGTGATATGGATGTTTCACCTTTAGGTTTTGCTGTTGGGGTGACACCGATGGATGAGCATTTTCCAGCAGAGATTCATGCACAACCCCACTTTGAATCCTTACCAAAGGGAATTTGTGGTACGGGTGATTCGTTTGAAACAGGAGTACCAAAGGTCAGTTGTAATCTTGTGGACATGGAAGCCTATGCCTTGGCTAAAGTGTGTAAAAAGCTCGGTGTACGATTGATCTCAGTCAAATACATTACTGATGGTGCAAATGATACTGCTCATTTGGATTGGGAAGAGAACTTGTTGCTTGGCGCACAAAAATTATTGGCGTTGTATCAGGCACATTTTTAAAAGGTGTTAATCTTGGGCTTTTTTGGGAACGATTAAAGGCAGAGATCATTCAGGAAGCGATTGCAAAAAAGTGGTGAAGCCATCTTGAAAGCTCCGCTGTATCCTCTTGTAAGCCTGTATTTAGCGATTTTCATACGGTGCTATGGTTTCTCCCTTTGGTCAAACCAATTGGCTTTGTGATAGGTTTGTGCAACAAAGCCGTTTAAGGTCCAATAGTGCCTTCAAGATAAATGTCTGGATAACCATCATTAGACATTTTAAATTGGTTAAAATTTACTGTTAAATTGATTGGATTAAATGAAATATTTCCAATATTAGTATTACTTTTACGCTCCCATATAGATAAAGGAAGACCTAGACCTATTGGGGTAGCGTACCAAACTTCATTCACAATGCTATTGATAGTTTTAATATATAGAAAATTTTCAAAAATAGACTTTGATGTTATAAAACGATTAATATTATGATTAGTAAAAGAATAGAACCTAAAGTTAGGTTGTGTCATCGGTATATCTTGATTATTATCGGAAATTCTATATATCATATTATATGAACCTGATGTTGGTATATTAACAACTGTCGGATTCTGCTGGAGGTGACCTGAAATTGAACCTGATAATGTTAAATATTTTTTATCGTAATCATAAATTTTAGATTGGTTAAAAATAATTTTACTACTGCCTGTTTTATGATCTATTTTCATAGAAATATTATCACAAATAGGCACTTGTTGATCACCACAAGAAAATACTGAAGTCAAGTCGGGATTATTATTATCTATCCATAATTGCATTTTTGAAGGTTGATTTTTTGAGTCTTCAAAAGAAATACTAAGAGAGTAATTACTTTCAACTTTAAACTGATAAATCAGCTCATAACTTTTCTTGTAACTTTCCTGTTCAAAATCAAAATTTTGAGAATAAAGATATACTGGTTGAGTATCATCTATACTCGTTATTTTTCTTTTGAGTGATTTCAATTGTGAATTTTCATCACTTATTTGTAAAAGCGAGTTAACAGAGTTTTCTCTTTTAATTTGATTTTCATTGCCATTAGTAGAATTATTTTCCCCACAGGCTGTTATTAAAACGGGTATAAATATTGCAAGGATGTTTTTTTTCATTGTTATACTTCATTTGTAAAATGATTAGCTATTACATAGCTTACTATAGATCATGAATTTCTTTTTTATTCTAAGCATAAAAAATCACAATTATTTTTAAACAGAGAAACAGAATTCAATATGACAGTAATAAACTATACGGTAATTAATGCTATTAAATACTCTGCAATATCTAAAAAAACAATAACTTGGTTATCTATAGAACCCCCAATAGTCTGAGAAAATGAATAAAATATTCGAACACAACACATAAAATATCTAAAAAAATGTACTCAACTTCTCAATTCGTGTCCCAAAGCGTCGCACTTCGTGCTTTGACTTTGCTAAGCGGTTGAGAGAGTTTCAGCAATACTCCTTATTGACTGTGCTAATGGAACAAGTATTTCCTAATCCATCACAGCTTTTTCCTTTATATAATTTTTGCCTCATAGATAGGTAAACAGGTTGCTATTGAAAGCTGACCAAAGAATGCTGTTGTTCCCGCAGGGAAATCATTGTTTTAAACTGAAGATGATTGATATTTATTCAACATAATCCATCCTATTTTGTATAGATATTAGTTGGCTAATTTGTAAGTTTTTTTAAAATTAACATAACACAGCTTATACGAAACTTTTAATATTTTATATTTAGTATCAATATCTTAGTAAATATCATTTCTGTGTTCTGCTCACGGAAACTGATTTTACATGATATAGGTCTATTTATCATTGTTCCATTATTTTGTTTAGATCAACTTAATAACATCCTCATGTATTGAATAAAAAAGCGACTATCGAAGTCGCTTTTTTATTGCATCTCAACCATTAGAATTAAAGTGGTTTCACAGCAAAAAATTAACGTGGCAATACACCGTACAACATCATATGCACAGTGTGCTCAACCGTGCGTTGAAACATGCTACGGTTACGCAAAGTTTTACCCGTGACCATTTCCATTTGTGTCGAAAAATCTGCATAATTTTGAGTGATCGCCCATATATTAATAATGAGCAATTCAGGATCGATTTCTGCTGCAATTTTGCCTTGCTCTTGCCAAGTTTGGATTACTTTGGTTTTACGCTTAAACAGCTTTTTCAAAGGACCTTTTAAAATAGGTAGAATATGCGGAGCACCCTGAATAATTTCTAATGCAAATAAACGAGAAGCTTTCGGCTGATCCCTTGAACTTTCTAATTTTTGAATTAGATAGTGTGTTAATGCTTCAGTGGGCTCAAGTTCTGACTCAAGGGTTTGCAAAGGAGCAAGCCACTTCTGTAAAACTGTCGTAAGAACTTCAACGTAAAGAGATTCTTTATTTTCATAATAATAGAAAATATTCGATTTATGCATATTTGCAAGCTGTGCAATCTCATCCAAACTTGCTCCGCTGAACCCATAGACGGAAAAAACATCCAGGGCAGCATTCAGCAATTGATTGCGCTTTTGTGTACTTTTTTTCTGTTCCATCTGAGAGCTTGATTCAAAAAATGTCATTGACATTGTAAGATAATTTGTCGGATTTGTGCACAATAACGCATTTTTTTTGTCGAAAAAAACTTTACGATGAAATGAAAATTCCCTACGTAATTGATAATTCTTGAAATCTCAATATATGAATACATATTTTGTAAAAAATTAATCTGTGTTGGTCTTGCAAGAACACTGAAATTCTATTATTTGGCATGCCTTTAAATATAAAAAGCAGTCTTAGGTTGCTAAAACTGCATCAAGTACTTGTTGTTCAAGCTGAGCGAAAGCAATGTTTTTTTTGCGGGGACGGGGGAGGTCTACTTGGAAATTCCGTGCGATATGACCTTGATCCAGCAAAATGATTCGATCTGCCAATTGCACTGCTTCACTGACATCATGTGTGACTAAAATTGCAGTAAAACCTTGTTCTTTCCAAAGGTGTTCGATCAAATTTTGCATTTCTAAACGCGTCAAAGCATCTAATGCACCTAATGGCTCATCCAGCAATAAAATACGTGGTGTATGTGAAAGTGCGCGTGCAAGAGCAGCACGTTGGCGCTGTCCACCAGAAAGCTGTGCTGGCCATTGATTGGCTTTGTCTTTTAAGCCTACTTTTTCTAATAGTGTTGCTGCAAGCGGATATTGCTCTTTAGCTAAACCAAGTTGAGCATTGTGCAGAACATTTTTCCACGGTAATAATCGAGGATCTTGGAACATCACGCGAATATCAGCGCTCGTAATGCCCTCACGGAAATTGCGAGCTGATTGAAATTTAATTTCACCATAACTGACATTTTCTAACTGAGCAATCAAACGCAGTAGCGTACTTTTGCCGCAACCACTGCGTCCAACAATGGCAACAAACTCACCCGCTTGAATGTTGAGGTCTAAATCCTCAAGAACTTTGACATCACCATAAAATTTATACAGTTGCTCAATCAAAATATCAGCGCCATTGGCAGGTACTGTGATAGTTTCTGGTTCAGTTATCGGTTGGATCAGACCGTTATCGTAAAAGTTTAAATTTAAGTTACTCATGTTTCTGTGCCTTTTATTTTTGATAGCCTGCATGCCAACGCAATAGATAGCGTTCTAGCGCTTGTGCCAATACATCTGCTAATTTACCCAGTAGGGCGTAGAGTAAAATACCGACTAAGACAATATCGGTCTGTAAAAACTCGCGTGCATTCATGGTCATATAACCAATTCCCGACTGTGCTGAAATCGTTTCTGCAACGATTAAGAGTACCCAAACCAAACCTAGAGAAAAGCGCAGTCCAACTAAAATCGAGGGCATCGCACCCAGTAAGATAATGTCTCGATAAAGCTGCCAACGATTCAGACCGTAGCTTTTACCCATTTCGATGAGCTGTGGATCGACGGAGCGGATACCATGATAAGTATTGATGTAGATCGGGAAAAAAACGCCGATCGCAACTAAAAATAGCTTGGCAGTTTCATCAATACCAAACCATAAAATTACCAGTGGAATCAGTGCCAGTGCAGGGATGTTACGGATCATTTGCAGGGTAGTATCCAGCAAGGTTGAAGCTACACGCGATGAGCCATTGAGTAGTCCTAGTATCAGACCGAGTCCACCACCAATTAATAAACCGAGTAGCGCCCGACCAGCACTAACTTTGACATGTTGCCAAAGTTCACCGCTGATCAGTAAGTGCCAGAAGGCACTCACAACAGCAGTTGGGGCAGGTAATATTCGATTTTGTAGCAACCCAGAGCTAGATGCTGTTTGCCAAATCAGAATCAACAGTATTGGGAATAACCATGGCAGTAGACCTTTACCTATTCTTTGTGTTCCACGTGAAACATCCTTCAAAAAAGGTTTTGTACTCATGCATCCTCCTTGACCAAGGTTTTTGGCACTTTCACTTCGGGCACATAGTTATTGGCAATGATTTCTCCGAATGGACCTGTGAGATGAGGTTGTGCCAATTTTTCACGAGTTTTAAGTGGGAGTAGTGGGAACACCAATTCGGCAAAGCGGATTGATTCTTCCAAATGTGGATAGCCAGAGAAAATAAAGGTATCAATGCCTAAATCAGCATATTCTTGAATGCGTGCGGCAACTGTTTCAGGGTCTCCGACTAAAGCAGTACCCGCGCCGCCACGAACTAAGCCAATGCCTGCCCATAAATTCGGAGATACCTCTAATTGATCTTTACGTCCGCCGTGTAGTGCAGCCATACGTTGCTGACCGACTGAGTCCATCTGCGCAAATTTTTTCTGTGCCGCCGCAATTGTGGCATCATCCAGATATTGAATCAGTTCATCGGCGGCGGCCCATGCTTGTTCATTGGTTTCGCGCACAATCACATGCAAACGGATGCCATAAGTAAGTGTGCGACCTTTGCCAGCTGCTTTAGCACGGAGATATTCAATTTTCTTCTTTACTGCAGCAGGAGGTTCACCCCAAGTCAGATAGGTATCGACCTGTTCTGCCGCCAGTTCGGTTGCTGCTTCTGATGAGCCACCAAACCACAGGGGGGGATAAGGCTGCTGTACAGGCGGGTAGAGCAGTTTGGCGTCATCGACACTGAGGCGTTCGCCGTGGAATGTAAATGATTCACCCGTATGTGAGCGAGTCAGGATTTCACGCCAGATTTTGACATATTCGGATGCGGTCTGATAACGGGTACTATGATCTTCATATAGACCATCACCTTTCAATTCTTGTTCGTCACCGCCAGTCACCAGATTCAACAAAATACGCCCATTGGAGAGGCGGTCAAAAGTGGCTGCCATACGTGCCGCAAGTGCAGGTGTGGTAATGCCCGGGCGGAGTGCTACTAAAAACTTAAGTTGCTTAGTCACATCAATCAGACTTGCTGCAGTGATCCATGGATCTTCACAAGAACGGCCAGTCGGAATCAATACCCCTGCATAACCGAGATTATCCACGGCAACGGCAATCTGTTTCATATAAGCATGATCGACCTGACGAGCACCCTTGCTGGTGCCTAAATAACGACTGTCACCATGAGTGGGAATAAACCAGAAAATATCCATGTCGATGTTCCTTATAAAATGAAAAGTATGACTATTGGGCAGACCAGACGCTGTGCTGAATATTGATGTGCACAGGAATGAGTTGCTCTTGTTTAAATAAATCGGCAATTTGCTGCTGACTTGTGATCACTTCACTGTTGAGTGCATATACAGGTGAAGGTTTTGGACGTTTATTGAGAACTTGTTGGGCGACAGGGGTACTGAGACCTGTGCTTTGTGCATAAATCTGTAAGGCTTGATCTTGATGCTTTACAATCCATAGATCTGCGCTATTTACACTGTTAATGAGTTTCTGCACTGAATCTGGATGCTTTTGAATGAAGTCAGATTGCCGATATAAAAAGAATAAGTGGTTGGAAAAGCAGAGCCATCGACCAAAGTTTTTGTATGGCCTTGTAACTCTGCAGTTCCTAAGTAGGGTTCCCAAATTGCCCACGCATCTACGGCCTGCTTATCAAAGGCCGCGCGTGCATCGGCAGGAGGTAACCAAATCGGTTGAATGTCTTGCCAAGACAGCCCCGCTTTTTGCAGGGTTTTAGCCAAGAGTTCGTGTGCACTGGAACCTTTCTGTACCGCAACTCGCTTGCCTTTTAAATCTTGCAGGGTATTTATTTTATCGTTGGCATGGACCAATACAGCTTGGCCTGTGGGTGCAACCACCTCATAAGCCACGTAGCTCAACGGTTTTGCTGCAGCTTGAGCAAAGATTGGTGGGGTATTGCCCACATAGCCAAAATCGATAGCACCGACGGCAAGTGCTTCTAACATTTGCGGCCCAGCTGGGAATTCACGCCATTCAATTTTGGCGTTCGGAAATGCTTGCTCAAACAGTTGTTGCTGTCTAGCTACCAATAAATTCAGTGATGATTTCTGAAAGCCAATAGACAGGGTTTTGACCGCCGTATTTTCTTCGGCTGAAGTTACTTTCTCCGTACTTTGCGGCTCAGTTTTTTGGCAGCCGCTGAGTAAAAATGCAGAGATCAGTAAACTAAGAACAGAAATCTTCGCTAACAACGTCATGATGCTCTCCTATTATTGAACGTTGTTCTTTAATACGGCATCTTGAATCACAAGCTGCTTGGGAATCAGTTTTTGTGAAAAGAAAGCATCGGCAACATATTGCTGTTCTATTGCGACTTTATTAGAGATGGGTTGAACTCCGAAACCCATACGTGAAATTGAGCTTTTCAAAACATCAAACTCAAGCCCTGTTGGTTTTTCCAGTAATTTTGCTGCATCGTCAGGATGGGTTTTGACCCAATCTGTCGTTTGATTGAGTGTTGTCACCACGGTATTTAAAACCTGTGGATGACGCTCAGCAAATTGACGCTCAGCCAAATAAAATTGGTGATTGCTGACTAAATGTTCCCCCGTTGCAATGACACGCGCATGAATTTGATGTTCAGCTGCGGCGAAGAATGGATCCCAAATCACCCATGCATCTACCGCACCTTTTTCAAATGCCGCACGAGCATCCGCTGGTGGAAGATAAACGGCTTGAACATCTTTTAAACTGAGATTGTTTGCTTCTAAGAGTTTGAGTAGAAGATAGTGAACATTGGAACCTTTATTCAGCGCCACACGTTTACCTTTCAGATCTTGGATGGATTGAATAGGAGAATTTTTTTGTACGATCAAGGCTTCGGCTTGTGGTGCTGCAGGTTGGTTCGCGACATAGACCAGATTGGGATTGGCGGCTTGAGCAAAGATTGGCGGTGCTTCACCTGCTTCGCCAAATACCACGCTACCTACATTTAATCCTTCCAAAAGTTGTGGGCCAGCTGGAAATTCAACCCATTTAACATTTACACCTTGAGCAGCAAGATTTTTTTCTAATTCACCTTTTGCTTTAACAATCGGCAAGATGCCATACTTTTGAAAGCCGATATTTAATGTTGTGGTTTCTTGTTTTGTTGTCTCTTGCTGCTCTGGTTTTTTTGCACAACCTGCAACACCCATTACACTGGCAAGACTTGCTGCAATGATTGTAGATGTTGCCCATGAACGATGAATAGAAATAGCCATGTGAGTTGCGCTCCCCGACAAATCAAAAGATTTAAATAAGATGAGCAACTAAGCTAAAACTTTTTTTATTGCATAAAAAATAACTAATCAGGCTTTGCTTATGATGAAAAAAGCAAAATAGAAGATTGCATAACTTTATCGATAGTTAGAATAAGAAAAACAATACTTTATTTAAATAAAGTATTGTTTTTATATTAAATTTTAATCTTTTAGTTTAGATGGTATTGATTTCTGATCTACTAGTTAAGCAGAGATTATGATGATGAAGAGAGCTATTTATCAGAAATAAACATATCTCTTCACCTTGTTTAGTCTTCATATTAGCGTTTTTTTAAACACCAAAGAATTCCGCTGATAATTATAGAGTGCTTGGCGTGCATTCGGTAAATCATCTACGCTGGCAGGAATAAAGCCTTGTTCCAAGAACCAATGCGCCGTCCGAGTGGTGAGAACAAAAAGTTGCTGAATACCTTGTTGCTTGGCTTTGGTTTCTAAAAATTGCAAAATCTGGCTACCACGATTCGATTTTCGATAGCTTGAATCGACAGCAACACAGGCAATTTCCGCTGAACGAATTTCATCTGATCCAGCAGGAATTGGATATAGTGCAGCGCAGGCTAAGATCATGCCGTCTCGTTCAATCACTGCAAACTGTTCAATTTCACTTTCAAGGCGTTCGCGTGAGCGATAAACCAGAATACCTTCTTGTTCCAAAGGGCGAAGTAAGTTAATTAGACCACCAACATCTTGAATATTGGCAATTCGCACTTCTTCATAGTGTGCATCTGTAATCAGCGTACCAATACCATCACGGGTAAATAGCTCTTCAATCAAAGCACCATCATATGCATAAGAAATTAAATGTACGCGATGAACACCAGATAAAGAGGCTTGTTGTGCTTGCTTTAGGTGTAAAGCAAATTCTGGATATTGTTGCTGATTTTGTTGAATATAGGGTTCAAGCTGACGAGAACTTAGTTCACGAAGTAACTGTTGTTGCTCATTCATTAGCCCTTGTTTTTCCCCAAGGAATATCAACTTATCTGCTTTCAAGGCAATCGCAGTTTTGGTCGCAACTTCTTCGGCGAGTAAGTTGAAGACTTCACCTGTGGTTGAATAGCCTGTTGGACCAAGCAGAACAATATTATGATTGTCTAAATGACGTTGAATGGCATCGGTATCTACGGAGCGAACTTCTCCCGTCAGCTGGAAATCAATACCTTCACGAATGCCATACGGTTTGGCTGTGACAAAATTGCCTGATACGACATCAATGCGAGCACCATACATCGGTGAGTTGGCGAGTCCCATCGACAGCAGCGCTTCAATTTCGAGGCGAATTGAGCCGACAGCATTCATGACAC
Source organism: Acinetobacter sp. NBRC 100985 (assembly GCF_000241225.1). Lineage (NCBI taxonomy): Bacteria > Pseudomonadati > Pseudomonadota > Gammaproteobacteria > Moraxellales > Moraxellaceae > Acinetobacter > Acinetobacter sp. NBRC 100985. The sequence goes on from NZ_BAEB01000001.1 coordinate 18,111, forward strand.
CACGTAGAGATTCGCGAGTCGTGACACGACGGTTTTGATGAAAAGGTGTTTCGATATGACGTTCGAGTAGATTTTGATTGATCTGTGGACGTGCTCCATGCACGAGAATCAAACGAATACCTAAAGAATGTAGCAGCGCAATATCGTGAATAATATGTTGAAAGTTATAGTGTTGAACGGCTTCACCACCAAACATTAACACAAAAGTTTTATCACGATGCGCGTTAATATATGGTGCAGAGTGGCGAAACCAATGTACATAATCTTGCGTTGTACTATTTGAAGTTTCAGTCATTTGGTTCGCCATGTTCATCTCAGAGATACATCAATTTATCTGATTCTAACCAAAAAAATGAAAAGATAAATCTATTCTCAAACTCACGAGGCAACTTTAATTGAATTGGATGATCAAAAAAGCTTAAAAGCCCATGATGCGGATAATACTATTATCGTCTGCATTGACTAAAATAAAGTCATTATTGATTTTATACCATTGTTGGTTACGGCCTGGTTTTGGTAGATTATTATCTTTATAATCAACCTTATAACCATTTCCACGGTAGTGCTGAGGCATCACATAGCCTGCTTGCCAACGATGTTGTTTTAAACGCTCGACACCACGTTCTTCGCGCATACGACGTTCACGTTGACGATTTTCACCATCTGGACGATCAAAGCCACGACCATTTTGCCAGCCACCACCACGCTGATCTTCATCACGATCAAAATGCGGACCTGCAAAACTAGCCATACTGCTAAAGATGGTCGTTGAACCTAAAATCAAGATAATGAAAAATTTTTTCATGATGCACCTTATGTATTTCGGATGTCTCTCATGTGAACTACTGTACGTTAAAAATGCAGAGAAACTGTGAAGATCAATTCATTATTCGATTAAAATAATGAAGAGACTTTAGTCATTTCGCTGAAAACAGCATCTTTAACAACAGTGTTCAATGTTATTTAGAATTATTCTATAAAATTAATTAACCTTGTGCATCAATACTTTGCCCGTTCATCTCTAAACTATCATCACCCATAAGGTAGAGATACGCTGGCATGATGCTATCAGGTGTTGGAAGCACTTTCGGATCTTCTTCAGGATAGGCTTTTGCACGCATTGCAGTACGTGTGCCACCTGGGTTGATACAGTTAAAACGAATGTTTGGATACGTATTTTCTGCAGCAAAGATCTTGCTCATCGCTTCAGTTGCAACTTTAGAAACAGAATATGCTCCCCAAAGTGCACGTGCTTCACGGCCCACGCTTGAGCTGGTAAATACCACAGAAGCTTGTTCAGATTTCTCAAGTAATGGCAGCAACGCTTGAGTCAATGCAAAAGGCGCACGTAAGTTGACCGCCATTACATCATCCCAAACATCAACAGGATAATGCGCAAGTTCAACTCGATCGCCGAGCATACCTGCATTATGCAAAATGCCATCAAGGCGACCAAATTGTTGCTCAAGCGTATCGACTAAAAGTTCATAGTCGTGGCTTGAAGCCGTTGAAAGTTGTAAGGGTAAAATCGCAGGTTGGGGTGCTCCTAAGCCTTCGATTTCATCATAAATCACTTCGAGCTTATTAAGGGTACGGCCATGCAAAACAACTGTTGCGCCGTGAAGGGCATAACTCATAGCAGCAGCACGTCCGATCCCATCACCTGCACCAGTAATCAGGATAATACGATCTTTTAATAGATCAGGACGAGGTTGATATTCTGAATATTTCATTGTTATGCCTCCTGTTATGATCTTCAATATAATAATGTTTAACCCATCATACCCTGATTTTCTGACAAAACAGTGATTTTCTGTTTAAGCAGTTGATGGAGTTCAGGGATGGTTTGAATAATGGCATCAGCTTGCCATGCTGCGAGATCGTCACGTGATTCAACAGGTAAATAACCATAAGCTGCTAAGATAGTGTACATGTCCGCATTACGACCTGCATCGATGTCACGCGGATGATCGCCTACATAAATAATCTCTTGCACATCAATATCGAGCTGTTTTGCTGCAAGATACATGGGTTCAGGATCAGGTTTGGTCTTGCTGACATCCTCAGGGCAAACCAGCACTGCACAGCGTTCAGTGAGATTCAATTTTGCCAATAGTGACTCACTTAAACTGCGTGGTTTATTGGTGACAATTCCCCAAGGAATTTGATGTGCTTCAAGCTCCTCAAGCAAAGGATACATCCCTAAAAAGAGATCGGTATCGACCACAATATTGTCACCATACACATCTAAAAAGCGTTGGCGATGTGCTAAAAATACAGGATCAGTGACATCTAATTCTGGATAAACCAGTTTGACCATGGCACGCGCACCTTCAGACACTTGGGTGCGAATGGTCTCAGCATCAACAACAGGGCGTTGTTCATCACGACACATCTGCTGGATGATGCGGATAAAATCCGCAGCAGTATCGATTAAGGTACCATCAAGATCAAATAAAACAGCTTTCATTAAGCACCTGTATTCGTAGTATGAACCATATAATTCACATCAACATTTGGTGCTAACCAATAGTGTTTGGTGATTGGATTATAATGAAGCCCAGTCATTTCCTTTAAGGTCAATCCTGCATTACGAATATCATGTGCCATTTCAGAAGGGCGAATAAATTTATGATAATCATGCGTACCTTTTGGTAGTAAACGCAGCACGTATTCGGCACCAATAATGGCAAATAAATAAGATTTAGGGTTGCGGTTAATGGTTGAAAAGAACACATGACCACCGGGTTTGACTAAGCTTTGGCAGGCTTTTACGATAGATGCAGGATCAGGAACGTGTTCCATCATTTCCATGCAAGTCACTACATCGTATTGACCTGCTTGCTCTTGAGCCAGTTGCTCAACTGGAATCTGGCGATATTCAATATTTTGCACATTGTCTTGTTGTGCATGTAAGCGACCAACAGCAAGTGGTGCTTCGCCCATGTCGATACCAAGGACATTTGCACCGCGGCGAGCCATACTTTCTGCCAAAATTCCGCCACCGCAGCCGACATCGATCACTTTTTTGCCCGCTAACCCGCCAACACGTTCATCAATCCAATTTAAGCGTAATGGATTAATCTGGTGTAGAGGGCGGAACTCAGAATGTTGATCCCACCATTTGGCAGCCAGTGCTTCAAATTTTGCGATTTCTTGTGGGTCAACATTCAATTGCGACATGGTGTCACCTCTATATTTTAGGATGATTATTTCGGTTTAATCTGTTGGTAGTGTAGCGATTCTAGAAAAAAAAGCGATAAATCCAATAAAAAACTTCACAGAAGCAAAACGAATTGGTCGTGTTTGTTTTATATTTAGCATATAAACTTACGAAAAATGCTTAGAGGAAAAGCAAACTCAATGAAAAAGTTAGTATTAGGTGGTTTAAGTGCGGCTGTAATGGCATTTTCAATGAATGCAATGGCTGCGGATTTTGTTGCTGGTAAAGATTATATCGTGGTTGCAAATCCAGGTAAGACAGCCGCACCTGCAGGACAGCTCGAAGTTCGAGAATTTTTCTGGTACGGTTGCCCGCACTGCTTCAAGCTTGAGCCACATATGCAAACGTGGTTGAAGAAAATTCCAAAAGATGTTTATTTCCTTCGTACACCAGCGGCAATGAACAAAGTATGGGAACAAGGTGCGCGTGGTTACTACGTGTCTGAAGCGCTTGGCGTGCGTAAGAAAACACATATTCCTTTGTTCCACGCGATTCATGAAGGTGGTCAGCAGATTTTTGACCAAGCATCACAAGCGAAATTCTTTGCGCGTTATGGCGTCCCTGAAGCGAAATTTAATAGCATGTTTAACTCTTTCCCGATCACAGCAAAAATTGCTGAGTCAAATAAATTGGCTCAACAGTACCAGTTGACGGGTGTACCAGCAGTTGTTGTAAACGGTAAATACGTTGTACAAGGCGAAGACGGTAAAGTGACTCAAGTTATTGATTACTTATTGGAAAAAGAGCGTAAAGCAAAATAATTTGTGTTTCGCAAAGATTAAAAAAGGACTGTTAATACAGTCCTTTTTCTTTTAATTCTTTTCGTCGAGATGAAATTCTTTTAAATCAATTTGCACGGTTTGCGTTGGCAAAGAGAGTGCTTGACTGACATAGAGGTTGATTAATTTCTGGCGTGAACCAATTGAACGTTGATAATAACTTGAGTTTAAAAGCAACGCAGCGCCATAAGTTAGTGACCAGATATAAGATAAATAGTCACGAATCGACATATCATAGTTCTGCGATTTTAAATATTTCTCAGTCATATCTTTCAAAGAAACAATACGTTGCTGGCGAACTTCATAAAGCTCATCAAATAGATGCTTTAACTTTGATTCGGTCATCGTTAAATGCTCTTCGAGCTGATGCAGCAAAATCGTACGACTAGGTGCCATCAGGTGATGCAACATATAACGAGGTGCGTATTCTTTGAAGTCAGTGTTGTACTGGTCTGAAATCTTTAGAATTTCTTTTTCATTTTGAATGATTAATTCAAGTAGCAATTCATTTTTGCTACGAAAATGCTTGTATAAAGTGCCCTTAGCAATATCTAGTTCGGCAACCAGTTCATCTAAGGTCATTTCTTGGTTGTTTTCTAATAATAATTTTTCCGCAACCTGCAAAATTTTTTCTTTACGAATTAAGAACTGGGTATGACGATCAGGATTCATGATGCTTATAAGCTCCTCATAGTGTTCTAAACGGCATCGCATAATTGTTGAACACAATCATAATGCTAAGCAATGCTTTTATATATCAAACTTTAGCTTTGATATGATCAAGCGTTTTGTGGTTCCCAATTTGAGATACCGCGGAATAATAAGCGTACTTGCGTCGCTGCATTATCAATAAAGAGGTTTTGCTGTTCCAGTAGATGATCAATCGTAAATTGTTTTGGTAAATTGATCCATGTCATTGCCCATGTAAATGACATATTAATTAAGATGGTCGATAAGACTTGCAGATCTTTGGCTTCTTTTATGTGCTTAAAGGTCTCAAGCTTGCATAAGTCGATAGCAAGGTCTTCAATTAAAAACTCAATTTCGCGTGCGATTGCGATCCGAACGGATTCTGAACCACCCCAACGCTCCGCAATCATAAACTGCCATTGTTGTGGGCTGTGGTTAACTGCCTGTACAAATAGCTCAATACTAGTACGTGTTTTCGCACCGCCACTATGCTGTAAATAACTTTGTCCAAGTTGATGAATCAAACTTTTTAAGTGCAGCGAAACTTGGTCAACAAGCTCTTGCCCCAAAGCTTCCATATCTTGGAAATGACGATAAAACGCAGTTGGTACTAAACCAACTTCACGTGCAACTTCACGCAAACTAATACTACTAAATGAGCGCCCTGAAGTACTCAGGTGAAGTGCCGCATCTAGTAGAGCCTGCCGACTTTGTTGTTTTCGTTCATCTCTAATCGACATGAATAAGACTCATTGAAACCGTACAGCAGAGTCTAGCAAAAAAAACAGGATTTTTTTAGCCCTGAGCGAGGATTAAACAAAGCAACTTTTATCCTGAGAAGCGTCTAAAGCTTCGCAAGAAGATGAACAGCTGTGCTGTGAATATGGGGTTAAATAAAGCTACTGTGTCTTGAAAAGCCCCTCTTAAGCCTCGTAAGAAGAAAACAATCTGAGCGCTGAGAAGTCTTTATAAGCTTATCAAAAAGCTGATTAGTCATTTGAACAGGAAATGATGATTCTTAATCAAGATGCATAGATGTATTGGTGAAGGACTGAATACGTTGTGATCAAAAACTATTTTCTTAATCTTTTTAAAAGCTTATTAAAAAGGATAAAAAATATTCAAAAAATTAGTGAACAAGTGTTGACTCAGTGAACACAAATAAATATAGTGTACATATGTTCACTACATGAACATTTGTTCACTCAATATAAATAGCCAGATACAAAACGAGGAACGTATGAACGCAAAGTTAGGTTATCAGCCACATTGGGTAAGAGAAGATTTCGTTGATTTTGTTTTGCAAAAAATAAAACCAACATTTGCTTGGAAACGCATTCTTGCTGAAGTGACAGCTGTGCGTCCATTAAGTACAGATATGGTTTTATTGACCTTAAAACCAAATCATAACTTTGACCTTTCTTGTGTATGTGCAGGTCAAAGTGTTTTGATTACCTTGATGATCCAAGGGGTATATCACCAACGTAGCTACTCTATTATAGATATCACTGAACAAGGTGAAATCCGTTTAGGCATTAAAGTACAAGGTCTTGTATCAAGTGCAGCACAACTTTTACATGTCGGCGAAAGTGTTGAGATTTCTCAAGCACAAGGTGATTTTGTACTCCATCAAGGACAGCAACCTGCGGTATTCATCGCATCAGGTTCTGGGATTACTGCAATTTATTCATTAGTGAAACAAGCAATTGCACAACAGTTAAAAGAAATACATGTGGTGTACTTCAACCGTGCTGAAGTCTTCCACCAAGAAATTTTGGATTTGGCGCAGCAATATCCACAAGTGAAATATCACTTTTTTAATACTGCTGAACAAAAGCAGCATTTAGATAGTGTGTTATTAAAGCAATTGGTTCCGAATTTTGCTGAATTGCAAGCCTATGCTTGTGGTCATCACAGCATGATGCGCCAAGCACAAGAAATTTATACGCAACATGGTGTAGTCGAAAATTTCCATCAAGAGTTTTTCCAACCTGTTCAACTTGAACAGTCGAATGAAGCTCAGAACATTACATTCCGTCGTTCGCAACAAAACTTTATTGCAACGACAAATCTTTTAAGCAGTGCAGAACAAGCAGGATTACGTCCACAACATGGTTGTCGAATGGGGGTATGTAATCGTTGTAGCTGTACCAAAGTCAGTGGTGTAACGCAAAACGTGCTCACAGGTGAAGTTGATGATCAGCCAAACCGTGCGATCAAATTATGTGTGAGCCAAGCCCTTAGCCCAGTCACGATTGACCTATAAAAACAAAGACATTTGAGGATTATCGCAATGAATATGGCATTAGAATTTAAAGCAGCATCAAAATCAGCTCATCTAACACCAGAGCAAATAGAAGAGTTTGGTCGTCGTGTAGAACAGATTCGTTTAGATGTAATGCAGAATCTAGGCGAACAAGATTCAAAATATATTTATAAAGTACGTAATTTCGTGCGTTATACCGAAATCGCATCTCGTGGAATGTTGATGTTCGGTGGTTGGATCCCACCAGTATGGTTGTTGGGGACAGCCATGCTTGGTGTGTCTAAGATCGTAGAGAATATGGAACTTGGTCATAACGTGATGCATGGTCAGTTTGATTGGTTGAATGATCCAAGTTTACGTGGCGAAGATTATGACTGGGACAACACCTGTTCAGGTAATGACTGGCGTTATACCCATAACTATATGCACCATACTTATACCAACATTGTCGGTAAAGACCATGATGTGGGATATGGCATCTTGCGTGTAACAGAAGATCAGAAGTGGGAAGTGCGTCATCTGTTCAATATCCCATTGGCATTACAATTGATGTTCTTCTTCCAATGGTATGTGGGCGTGCAAAACTTACATCTTGAAGATGCTTTAGTTTATAAAACCAAAACGTGGAAACAAGTTTGGGCTGACGCGGCTGAGTTCCGTAAGAAAGCTAAACGTCAAGTCTTAAAAGATTATGTATTCTTTCCAGCGATTGCGACCATTAACTTTATTCCTGTATTAGCAGGAAATGCAGTGGCAAATATTATTCGTAATCTTTGGTCATCAGCCGTGATTTTTAATGGTCACTTTACTGAAGATGCTGAAACATTTGAAGCGGATAACACTGAAAATGAAAGCAAAGCAGAGTGGTACTTACGTCAGATCCGTGGTTCGAGTAACTTTACAGGCGGTAAGTGGATGCACTTTATGAGTGGTAACTTGAGCCATCAAATTGAGCATCATTTATTCCCAGATATGCCAGCCAATCGTTATGAAGAAGTTGCACCAAAAATCAGAGCTTTATGTGCTGAATATGGCGTGAACTATAACGAAGCAAACTTTATGAAACAGTTCTGGACCGTTTGGGTACGTTTAGCGAAGTGTTCATTGCCAAATGATGTGGGTGCAAACCTAACTCAAGCATTCAGCAAACTGAAAGCAAAATTGAAGCTTGCTTAAACTGGTGAATTGTAACGAATAAGTAAAACTGAAAGTACGTGTAATTGAGCTATACTATGGCGCAATGATATTTGAGCCATAGTTTTAAGGAATCGTTATGCGTATTGACCAAAGAGCATTAGACCAATTACGTGAAGTAAAAATTACGCGTAATTATACCCGTTACGCAGAAGGTTCAGTTTTGGTTGAGTTTGGTCATACCAAAGTGTTGTGTACGGCGAGTATTGATAATTCAGTACCACGATTCCTGAAAGGTCAGGGTCAAGGTTGGGTCACTGCTGAATACGGTATGTTACCGCGTTCAACACATACCCGTAGTGACCGTGAGGCAGCACGTGGTAAGCAGACGGGTCGTACTCAGGAAATTCAACGTTTAATTGGTCGTAGCCTTCGCGCCATGGTTGATTTGAAAAAGTTGGGTGAAAACACGATTACGATTGACTGTGATGTTATCCAAGCTGACGGTGGTACACGTACTGCAGCAATCACAGGTGCAGCGGTTGCCTTGGTTGATGCGATGAATGTGTTACTGAGCAACAAAAAATTAAACAAGACCCCTTAAAGGGTTTGGTTGCAGCAATTTCGGTCGGGATGTATCAAGACGAAGTCCTACTCGATCTTTGCTACGAAGAAGATTCAAATTGCCAAACGGATTTAAACGTGGTGATGACACAAGCTGGTGAGTTTATTGAAATTCAAGGAACGGCTGAAGAAAAACCGTTCACGCGCCAGCAGTGCAATGCCATGTTAGAGCTTGCAGAGAAAGGAATCTTGGAATTGATTCAGAAGCAACAGCAAGCACTCGGTTGGTAAGTTCCAGTTGATAGTGCGGGCGGTCTGGTTTTTTTAGACCGCCTTTTTTTTATCTTCGATGTCATTGAATTGCTATAAAACAATCATTCAACTGTCATTTATATTGTATTGACTATCTGCACGAATATTTTAACGGATAGTAAAATGCGAAATTTCCTTTTAGTGCTGCTAAGTAGTAGTGTTTTCTTATTAAGTGCATGTAATGACAATGATAGTGGCGATAACAATAAACCTACGCCAACACCAGAGCCGCCAACCTCGAACTGTAAAATCCATTGCGCCCCATAATAAGAATAAGGAAATAACAAATGAACCGTCGTGATTTTTTATTAAATTCAACCAAAGCACTTTTTGGAACAGCCGCTTTAACGAGCTTTCCAATGAGCATTCAAAAAGCATTAGCGATTGATGCCAAAGTAGAAACAGGAACAATTAAAGACGTTAAACATGTGGTGATTCTGACCCAAGAAAACCGTTCGTTTGATAATTATTTTGGTACCTTGAAAGGCGTACGTGGTTTTGGTGACCGTTTTACCATCCCTTTAACTCAGGGACGTAAAGTTTGGGAGCAATACGATGCGAACAAAAACAAAGTTTATCCCTACCATTTAGACAGTACGCGCGGTAACGCACAGCGTGTCAGTGGAACACCGCACTCATGGACCGATGGGCAGTACGCATGGGATCATGGTCGTATGGGAAATTGGGTTCAATATAAACAACCTCAGTCTATGGGTTATTACAAACAGCAAGAAGTTGAGTTTCAGTTTGCTTTAGCCAATGCCTTTACTTTATGCGATGCATATCACTGTGCGATGCACACAGGAACTAACTCAAATCGTATGTTTATTTGGACAGGAACAAATGGCCCAACTACAGGAAATGTGGCCAGTGTAGTCAATGATTTAGATGCGATAGGTCCATCAACGACTGGTTATGATTGGACAACTTATCCAGAACGTTTGCAACAAGCAGGCGTAAGCTGGAAAGTTTACCAAAACATGCCAGATAACTTTACAGATAATCCCTTAGCAGGTTTTAAACAATATCGTCGTGCCAATGAATTGTCTGGGAAACCCGTCAATAACAGTACCATTTGTCCTGCCTATGATCCTGCGATTGATGCAAATCAACCATTATATAAAGGGATTGCCAACACCATGCCTGATGGCGGATTTCTTGGGACATTTAAAGAGGATATTGCCCAAGGTCAATTACCTCAAGTGAGCTGGTTGGTCGCTCCAGCGACCTATAGTGAACATCCTGGACCTTCAAGCCCAGTTCAAGGTGCTTGGTATATTCAAGAGGTTTTGAATGCTTTAACGGAGCGTCCAGAAATTTGGAGTCAGACTGTCTTTTTAATTAATTTTGATGAGAATGATGGTTTCTTCGACCATGTGCCATCACCAAGTGCACCATCTATAGATGTGTCTGGTGAGGTCTGTGGTAAGTCGACATTAACTGAAGCGCAGATGTCGTATGAATATGCAACACATGACAAGGCATCATCGGGACAGCCAAACTTTACAGATCCAAAAGTGAGTAATGGGGTTGGGGTATATGGACCAGGAATTCGTGTTCCCATGTACATTATTTCCCCTTGGAGTCGTGGTGGTTGGGTCAATTCACAAGTATTTGATCATTCTTCGGTGATTCGTTTCTTGGAACAGTGCTTTGATGTAGAAGAACCAAATATTAGTCCTTATCGTCGTGCAGTGTGTGGTGATTTAACGACAGCTTTTGATTTTGAAACACCGAATATTGTTCCATTGCCAGATCTATCAGGGAAGAAAACCAAAGCTGAAGCTGATGCAATCCGTAAAGCACAAGAAGGTTTAGCTCAGGTGAGCCGCCCGCTGAATCAAGCTTATCCAATACAAGAAACAGGCATTCGTCCATCACGTGCATTGCCATATATCCTTCATACCAGTGCCAAAGTTGATGTTGCTGCGAAAACTGTAAAGTTGATGTTCTCCAATACGGGCACACACGCAGCAGTTTTCCATGTCTATGACAAATTGAATCTGGATGCTGTACCGCGCCGCTATATGGTTGAAGCAGGCAAACAATTGGATGACATTTGGCAAACCAAAGAAAGTCGTTATGACTTATGGGTACTTGGGCCAAATGGTTTCCATCGAAGTTTTATTGGTGATTTATCTCAAGCAGAGCAGTCTGCTGCCTTACCTGAGATACGCGTATGTATGGAAGAGTGTGATCCGAAACTTTTCTTAAAAGTGCGTAATGATGCAGCTCAAACTGCAAAATTCATCGTAAAAGCCAATGCGTATTTACCAAGTCAAACATGGCAAATCGAAACAGCTGCAACAGAGAAAGAGTTAAGCTGGGATATGAGCGAGTTTGGTGGCTGGTATGATTTCACGGTGACTATGGTCAACGAGCCAAGTTATAGCCGTCGTTTTGCTGGTCGTATTGAAACAAATGAAGATTCAATTTCTGATCCATACATGGGCTTTGTTGGTTCATGATGTTTTAATTTTGCGATTGCAAAAAAACAGTCTAAACACAGTTTAGGCTGTTTTTACTTTATTCTGGCTAGAGATGTAAAACATGATGTTATCATTTTCTACATACCTTAACTGACGCATTTCATAATGTAACAGAGCACGCAAATTTGACTCATTTTGCTTTGTTAAATTTATAAAATTGAAAGAAAACAAAATAGGGATGAGAATGTTACAAGTATTTCTCGTATTTTTGACCGCAGTTACTTTTGTCTTGATGGCTGCTGACCCAAGACCTACTGATTCAACCGAAGCTAAATCAGCATGGACTGAGCGAGCTGAAGAAAGAAAAATAGAGATGCCTGAAGTTTCGGTTCAACCAAAACGTTCAGAGCAAGAGAATAAATCCGAACAAGGTTAAGCGTTAAAACGCATCGATAAATCTACAGCGGTTACATCTTTGGTAAGTACGCCCATCGAAATATAATCCACACCTGTCGTTGCGACTTCACGTAGATTTTCAATGGTGATATTACCTGATGCTTCTAATTTACAGCGTCCAGCGACATGCTTCACCGCATCAATCATTTGTTGTTGGCTAAAGTTATCCAACATCACAATATCAGCCCCAGCTTCAAGCGCCTGATTCAGCTCGTCCCAAGTTTCAACTTCAACTTCAACAGGTTTACCCGGTGCAATGTCATGTGCTTTGACAATCGCTTGGGCAATACCACCAGCTGCCATGATGTGATTTTCTTTAATTAAAAATGCATCAAATAGACCTAAACGATGGTTTTGTCCACCGCCAACAGCCACAGCATATTTTTGTGCGATACGTAATCCAGGTAAGGTTTTACGCGTATCCAATAATTTTGTATTTAATCCATCAAGCTGTTTAACGTAGTTTGCTGTTTTGGTCGCAACGGCTGAAAGCGTTTGTACAAAGTTTAATGCTGGACGCTCAACAGTGAGAAGGCTACGTGCTGAACCAGCAAGCTTTAGAAAAGCTTCATTTGCGGCAACAACATCACCTTCTTGCTTTAACCATGTAATTTGTACAGTTTCATCATATGCCTTAATTAACGCGTCAACCCAAGGCTGCCCCGCTAGAACCATCTCTTCACGAGTAATGATCGTGGCAGTTGCTTGTTCATCTACAGGTGTTAACATGGCAGTAATATCGCCATCCCCAATATCTTCTTGTAATGCTTGTTGAATATTGATTTGAATAGATTGTTCAAGCAAAGATTGAGGAATACTCATACCATTTCCAGTATATTTTTGGCCAAAAAACTTGTGCGTTATATTAGCACCCTCAACATAAAAAATAAGTATTTCGTCTCGATTATTCGTGATAAAGCATGTCAGAATGCAGCATAGAAATATTAAATTGCTGATTCGAATGACAATGCAACACTCTAAATTTGCTCAAGTTCAGGATGGTGTATTAATTGGGGCGACTCAAATAGCATCTCCAAATTTTAATGTACGTCCAGATGGCACTGATATCCAACTAATTGTAATTCATAATATTAGTTTGCCTCCTTCACAATTTGGTGGAGGCTATATTCAGCAGTTTTTTCAGAATAAATTAGATTGGTCATTGCATCCTTATTTCCAAACTATTGAGGGAATGCAAGTTTCTGCACATTTATTGATCTTGAGAACAGGTGAGGTCATCCAATTTGTGAATTTTAATGACCGTTCTTGGCATGCGGGACGTTCTAGTTATTTGGCTCAAAAAGAATGTAACGATTATTCGATTGGAATTGAGCTGGAAGGAAGTGATGATTTACCATTTGAAAAAGAACAATATCAATCACTAGTAGACGTTGTACAAACGCTTCAGCAAGCTTATCCAAAAATTCAAAATCATATTGCAGGACATTCTGATATTGCACCGAAACGTAAGACTGATCCCGGACCATTTTTTGACTGGCAGTTATTCCGTTTCCAATTATCAGCAGCAAAATTATCCAAAAAAACATCGTTCGATTTATGATTTCACAACGAAATCTATTTGGACTTTCATTACAATAACGCTTTTTAAAAGATAAGCCGTAGGTGAATGCGATGGCATTGTGGCGATCGACTGTCATTGTCAGTGCAATGACGATGTTATCCCGAGTGTTGGGATTGGTACGAGATGTCGTACTACTCAACGTATTTGGTGCAGGGAAGGACTTCGATACATTCGTTGTTGCATTTCGTATTCCTAACTTTTTTCGGCGTTTATTTGCTGAGGGTGCATTTTCACAAGCCTTTATTCCTGTTTTAACAGAATATAAGACCAGTCGAGCGCATGCCGAAGTTCAGATTTTAATTAGTCGGGTATTTGGCTGCTTATTAACAGCCATGACCCTATTAACGTTTGTGGCAATGGTTGCTGCACCTGCCATTATTTATTTGTATGCACCTGGTTTCCATAATGATCCTGATAAATTTGCATTAGCCGTTGATATGTTTCGTTTAACGATTCCATATTTGATGTTTATGTCATTAACGGCATTTGCAAGTAGTATTCTGAACAGTTATGGCTCTTTTGCCTCACCTGCATTTGCACCTGTCTTATTAAATGTTGCCATGATCGCAGGAGCATGGTGGTTAACGCCGTTCATGGCTGAGCCAATTATGGCACTAGGTTGGGCAGTCGTTGCGGCAGGTGTATTGCAGCTTGCGATTCAGATTCCTGAGTTATGGAAGAAAAACTTACTTATTCCACCAAAAGTTGATTTTAAACATGAAGGTGTAGATCGTATTTTAAAGCTGATGTTGCCAGCTTTATTTGGTGTCTCAGTAACGCAAATTAATTTATTGCTCAATACAATCTGGGCATCATTCATGCAAGACGGTTCGGTGTCTTGGCTTTATAGTGCTGAGCGAATGACGGAGCTTCCATTGGGGTTGATAGGTGTGGCAATTGGTACGGTGATTTTACCGTCATTATCAGCACGTCATGCTGAGCAAGACCAAGCCAAATTTAAGAGCATGATTGATTGGGCTGCTAAAATTATTATGTTAGTCGGTATCCCTGCCAGTATTGCTTTATTCATGTTGTCGACACCGATTATTCAAGCATTGTTCCAACGTGGTGAGTTTACCTTAGAAGATACTCAAATGACGGCTTTAGCATTGCAATGTATGAGTGCTGGGGTGATTTCATTTATGTTGATCAAAGTATTCGCACCAGGATTTTATGCACAGCAAGATACTAAAACGCCAGTGCGCGTGGGGTTAATGGCCGTTGCAGCAAATGCTATTTTAAACGTGGTATTTATTGGTTTCTTTAAACTCATTGATTGGCATGCAGAGCATATGGCACTGGCTCTTGCTTCATCTGGTTCTGCTTTGGTAAACGCAGGCATGCTCTATTTCTATTTACATAAGCGTCATATCTATCGTTTTGGTGCGCATTGGAAGAAATTATTTTTCCAATTTGCGGTAGCGAATATGATCATGATTGCAGCCTTGTGGTATGCCTTAACATGGTATCAAGGTGATGTTTCACAATGGTTCCGTATTGCAGAAGTGATTGGTCTATGTGTGGTTGGCGTTTTGGCCTATTTAATTGGTTTAGTGGCAATGGGTTTTAGACCAAGACATTTAAAACATTAATACTTAATTATTCTAAAATTAAACCCTCCGAGATGGAGGGTTTTTTGTTATTTCACTTCGATCAGTTCGATATCAAAAATCAGTGTGCTGTTTGGGCCAATTCCATCACCAGCACCAATGTCGCCATATGCTAAATCAGCAGGGATAAAGAAACGGCTTTTACCACCTTCTTTCATGGTTTGAACACCTTCGGTCCAGCCAGAAATGACTTGATTGAGTTTAAACTCAGCAGGGTGATTGCGTGCAATAGAACTATCAAAAACAGTTCCATCAAGCAAACGGCCTTCATAATTTACTTTTACCATAGAGGTGGCTTTAGGTGATTTACCTTTACCTTCTTGTAAGACTTGATACTGTAAACCTGATTTTGTTGTGATGATGTCCGCTTTCTTTGCATTTTCAGCTAAAAAAGCTTTACCTGCTTGCTCGTTTTGTTGCGCTAATTCTTGAAATTCAATCAACTGTTTTGCTTCAAGGCGTTTTTTATATTGATTTAAAACATTCGCCATTTCTTCATCGCTTAATGATGCTGTTTTACCTTGGGTCGCATCCTTTAAGCCCTGTACAAAGGTTTCAATATTTAAATCTTTCAGGGTTTCTGCATTTCCTTTACCCATCAAGTATCCATAACTATAGCCCAACTGTTCCTTTTGGGGGTTTTTTAATGTTGTCGGTGCTGCTTGAACCGTACCAATAGCTGATGCAATTAAAATTAGACTTAGTTTTTTCATTATTTCTTCCAAAATAAAGGAGAGCACATGCTCTCCTTATATCAATTATTTTACAGAGATTAATTCAACATCAAAAATTAATGTACTGTTCGGTGGAATAGAACCTGGTACGCCTTGCTCACCATATCCCAGATTTGCAGGGATGTATAACGTTGCTTTACCGCCTTCTTTCATCAGTTGTAGACCTTCCGTCCAACCAGGAATCACTTGATTGAGCGGGAATTCAATTGGCTCGCCACGATCGTAAGAGCTGTCAAAGACCTTACCATCAGTGAGCTGACCTTTGTAGTGAACTTTAACGACAGAGGTGGTAGATGGCTGTTTACCGGTACCTTCTTTAATAATTTTGTACTGTAGACCTGAAGCAGTTGTTTTGACACCTTCTTTTTTGGCATTTTCGGCTAAAAAGCTATTGCTTGTTGCTTCTGCTTTTTTCGTTTCATTTAACTGTTTTTGTTGAATTTCTTTTTGAAAATCAACATAAGCTGCTTGTAGCTCTTCTTCTGTATATGCTGCTGGTTTTTGCGCATGTGCATCGCGGAAACCAGTAATAAATGAATTTGTATCTAATTCAGGAGGTGTTTGCTTTGCAACTTCATAACCTAAGGCATAACTGATTTTTGCTACAGGTGCTGCATTTTTATCAGCTTTAGCCCCAAGTTCAGTTGTTGGATGTTGTGTAGCGTAATAAACAGGAACAAGCGCTGCACCGCCTAAAACGGCTGCAACAACAAAAGGTAAAGCTTTACTCATGAGATGTCCCGATATGAGTTCTTAGTAAAAAATATGGCATTGATCTTAGCATGTCTATGCTGATCCATTGAATAACCCATTTGAATAATACGTGTATTTTTTATTAGGTTTTTGTTTTTAACAAAAAAGCCAGATCAATTGATCTGGCTTTTTACTAACTTTAACGCAAGTTAAAGTTAGTCTTCTTTATTGGCTTTATAGGCATAAGCATAGTTATAGCTATAACCAGCGCCAGCAGTACGTTGGATATCGTTTAAGATGAAGCCATTCACTTTGACACCTGCTTGCTCAAAACGATTTAAGCTGAGCTCAAGCTCTTTCATTTGTGATTTAGAATAACGAGCAATTAATAAGTTCACGCCTGCATATTGAGAAATAATAATACCATCCGTTACGGCCAAGATCGGCGGCGTATCAATGATGATATGATCATATTGTTGGCTGAGTTCATCAAGTAATGCTTTAAATTTTTGAGAACCTAACATTTCAGATGGATTTGTTGGACTTTTACCACGTGTGATGACATTCAGTCCATTTACCTCAGTCTGATGAATTACTTGATCTAACGCAACTTGATTGCTCAAAAACTCAGATAAGCCTGGCTTTATATCAACATCAAAGTATTTATGCATATAACCACGACGCATATCCGCATCGATGAGAAGAACTTTTTTATCGCTTTGAGCAAAAATGGTTGCTAAATTCGTTGAAATAAACGATTTTCCGACTTCAGGTGCTGGGCCAGCAATCATAATGATATTATTTTTTGCGCTTGCAAGTGCGAAATGGATTGCCGTACGGATACTGCGTAAGCTCTCAATTGCAATATCATCGCTATGTTTGACAGCTAAGATCGGGATCGATTTTTTCTTTTTCAAGATACTGATACGAGTTTCTTGTACAGGAGATCTCGGAACTGTAGCATAAACAGGAAGGTCAAACTCTCTCTCGATTTGTGTCGAGTCTTTGACGCCAGTACGTAGCATATTTCGTAATAATGCAAGCAGAGTCCCTAAGAAGCCACCAAGGAAAATAGAAAGAATTAAAATTTGTAATTTCTTAGGTTTGATTGGTTCTACAGGTTCTACGGCAGTATCCACAATCCGGACATTACCAATTTCACCTGCTTTTGCGATACGTAATTGCTGATATGAATTAAGCAATGCTGTATACAGTTGGGTTTTAACTTCAACTTCTCGATACAATTGTAAGTATTGGCGTTGTAAATCTGGTAGGCGTTTAAGTGTGCCATTAAGGTCTGAGATTTGTTTATTTAATGCTGCAAGCTGAGCATTAATCTCACGCATAGCAGGATGCTCAGACGTGTACTTAGCAGCTAAATCAGCTTGCTGTTGTTGCAATTCAATTTTCTTTGTTTCTAAAGTAATACTTTGAGTCAAATAAAGTTCTGACTCTTTAGTCACATCAACCGTATTGTATTGTTGACGGAATTTATTGAACTCACGTTCAGCATCATCTAACTGTTTTTTTAGTTCAGGGAGTTGCTCATCTAAGAATTTCAGTGTTTGTGCTGTTTCTGCTGATCGACGAGCAACATTTTGAGCACTATAAGCTGATAAAATAGAATTTAGAACTTTAGTAATATGTTCTTTATCTTGACCTTGATAATTTAATCCCAGAATTCCAGTTAGTTTTCCTCTTTCAGCGACGGAATAATTTGTCAAAATCGTATTGACCGAAATAGGTAAAGAGCTTTTCTTTACAAGATAATCGGAATCGAAACTATCTTTTGAAAAAATAGCGATTTTCCATAAACCGTATTTGGTATTAATCTGATTTAACTGATTCAGAGGGGCTGTAAGAACAACCTCATCCGTTTTTAGATCGGTTAGACTAAAGCTATTATTTTTAAAACTTAAGCTAAGTCGTTTGTCTATATAATGGTTGGGAACATCGAATTGCTTGATATCAAAAGATTTCCCGCCATCATTAAAAATAACAGCTTTTGGAGTATATTCAGTAGAGTAATCTACTTTATTGAATAAACGATGAGAAAAGGTATCTTCAGTGCTGGAAATATTAATATCTAGATGAAGTGCTTGAATCACAGAACCAAGAACCAAGCGAGACTTTAAAATTTCAATCTCAGATTGAGCAGGCGACTTTTGATCAATCATTTGTGAAAGATCCCCAAGCAGCGCAGCTGAAGCCCCTTTACTGTCTTCTACTTGGACCAAAGCATCAACGGAATAAGTATTTGGAGTTGCGCGTAGGTATAACAAAGCAAAGACCAAACTCAAAATAATACACAGTGCAATTAGCTTCCATTGTGCAATCAAAGCAAAGAAAAGCTCTTTTAGGTCAATCGTATCTTCAGTATTGGTATTTTGGCTCATAATCTTAAATCTAAAAAGTTAAATATAGTTTTTCCAGTCTGTAACACATTGTTGGATTAGCAGACAGGTTTGATCAAAAAAAGTTTGATCGTGTTGGTAAGGGTCAGGTACATTTTTGTTTTGCCAATGACCTAAACGGAAAACTTTCCCTTTTGCAAATGGCCAAGTTTGCTCGATATGTTTTTGCTGATTATGACTCATCACAAGAACTAAATCTGCACTTTTTAAATGCCCAGCATTTAACTTTTTGGCAACATGGGCACTCATATCAATATTGAGTTGATGCATACATAGTATGGCTTTTTCATCAGCCGGATGTCCGATTAAACCTGAAATGCCTGCTGACTCAATGTATAAGTTAGGATAATCTGCTTTTAAAAAATACTCTGCCATAGGGCTACGACAAATATTACCAACACACACAACCAGAATATTTTTGATATTCATTTGAATTATTGTCCTAAGCGATCAATGTTATACAAAGCGCTTGAGAAAGGAATCATTTGATTCACAACACGTTGCCAGCGTGTTAATCCTGTCGCATCTACATATACAATATCGTTACTACGTAACTGGAATTGATTGGCTAATCCAAAGTCACCGAGACTCAACAAATTCATATGATACAGAGCGGTACTGTGATCAGTAGGGTTTGTTCTTAATACATAAATGCGACTAGCGCTAGCGGATAAAGGATTTAAGCCTAAACTTTCACCAAGTGCATCACTCAAAGACATGCCTTGATCACGCATAGCTAAAGCTTGATTCTTACCGGACTCCCCCATAACGTAGATTTTTTGATTCTCTCTTGTACTGACATAAATCGTATCATTAGGTTGAATTAAAAGGTTATGCAGCGAATATCCTGATTTTTCTAACTCTATCGTATTGAGGTTATAGGTTTGACCATTTCGAATAAGTTGAATGTAGGTATTTGCACCTTGATCATTGATTCCTCCAGCAAGACCTAATGCTGTATAGATACTTGTGGGTTTATCATTTAAATAGAACTGACCTGCGCGAGTTACACTTCCTTGGACTGAATAACGTTGCCCTTGATAGGAAAGAACTCTTACGATGAGATCTGGGTTTTTTAAATATTGTGCAAAGTGCTTTCTCAGTTCTACATTTAATTGGCTGAGTGATTTACCTGATGCCTTATATCGACCTACCAATGGCAGTTGAATATATCCATTAGCATCAATTGGAAAACCATTTGCTTGGATCGCTTGGTCATTGCTCATCGTCACTGATGGCGGGGTAATTTCAGGGTAGGCCCATAACTGAATAGATAGAATATCCCCTGAGCTTAAGCGATAAGTTTGAGGGTGCATCTTAAAAAGTGATGTATAATTCTGTTGTGTGTTTACTTGTTGAGAGAGAATAGTCGTTAGGCTATCTTGAGTAATTTTTACAACATTAATATGTGACCCTAAATCAGTTGTGTAGCTTCCTTCACTTGGAATGTCATAAGTTTGCAAGCCAGAAGTAACGGCACAACCTGTAGCACTAATGCTAATTGCGAGGATAGAAAAAATTTTATAATGCTTCACGCTCGACCCTTGAATACTTATATCTCATTGATATCAGCTGCTCTATACAGCTTCACTTTAGATTTAAAAATGCACTCAGTCTAGCCGAAAAACGATAAAAAATCATGAGAAAATCTAGAAGCTTTGTATGTTTAGTATTTCTAAGCTATGTCTAGACAAATAGGATATAGATGCTTGCTGATAAGAGAGTGCTTATTAAAAACAATCGTACAATTAAAGTGAGGGGTAAATTTAAAATCTGCTATAGTAGAGCCGTTTTTATCCTAGGTAGGATTTCGTTGGTAATCAGGAAAGCTACTTTTCTTGGTTGGTAGCAAATTCTTTAGATAAACTAAAAGAGTATTAGTTTTACTTGTTAAACATAGGACCTAAAGACGATTGATAGCCATAGTTTCTTTAAAAAATTGAGTTAGACTTATGCACTTTCTTTAAGTTTTCATAAAAAAACAATATTGTAGTTTTGTGGATATTTGAAGTTACATAACCATTTTGGGTGTTTCTTTGGCTCTTAATATCGCTTTAAGTCGTATGATCATGAATAAAAAGGGTGGGTTAGGTGAAGAGGGTTTTATTAGTATTTGGTACTCGACCAGAAGCGATAAAAATGGCACCTTTGGCTATAAAATTAAAAGAGTTTGATCAAGACTTTGAAACTAAAGTTTGTGTTACTGGCCAGCATCGCCAGATGTTAGATCAAGTTTTAGAGTTATTTGATTTGAAACCTGACTTTGACTTGAATCTGATGAAACCAGGCCAAACTTTATCTGACATAACATCTGGTGTATTAGGGGGGTTAGAGCAAGTATTTGAGCAATGGATTCCTGACCTTATTCTTGTACATGGTGATACTGCAACTACATTTGCCGCTTCGTTGGCGGCATATTATCATAAAATAAAGGTAGGTCACGTCGAAGCTGGTTTACGAACAGGAGATCTATATTCTCCTTGGCCAGAAGAAGCTAACAGACAATTAACGGGTGTTTTAGCAAATTATCATTTTGCTCCAACACAATCTTCTTATGAAAACTTAATTAAAGAAAATGTGAACCCCGTCAATATCGTAATCACAGGTAATACCGTGATTGATGCTCTGTTACAAGTGAAGAAAAAAGTGGAAACAGACCAATCACTTGTTAATCAATTTCAAGAACAATTTTCATTCCTTAATTCTGATAAAAAACTTGTGCTAGTCACTGGACATCGTCGAGAGAATTTTGGACAGGGTTTTCTAAATATTTGTAAATCTTTAGCAAATTTAGCTAAAAAATATCCTGAGATCCAAATTGTTTATCCTGTTCATTTAAACCCAAATGTACAGCAGCCTGTAAATGAACTTTTAGCAGGAATAGAAAATATTCACCTGATTGCGCCTCAGGACTATTTACCTTTTGTCTATTTGATGAATCGTAGCTACCTGATTTTAACTGATTCTGGTGGAATTCAGGAGGAAGCGCCATCTTTAGGAAAACCTGTATTGGTAATGCGTGACACTACGGAAAGACCTGAAGCTGTACAGGCAGGAACGGTACGTTTGGTTGGAACTGATGTAAATACTATCGAACGATCAGTAACCATGTTACTTGAGAATCCAAATATTTATGCAGAAATGTCTGAAGCACATAACCCTTATGGTGATGGCACAGCATGTCAGCAGATTATTGATTTCTTAAAAAGAAATTTCGTTTAATTTTTATCTATCAAGTTTGAAAAGTATTGAATATGAATAACGTATTTAAGCATATCTGTGTAATTGGATTGGGCTATATTGGTTTACCTACTGCAGCAACATTTGCTGCACATGGAGTAAAAGTTACTGGTGTTGATGTGAATCAACATGCTGTAGATATGATTAATCAAGGAAAAGTTCATATCATTGAACCTGATCTGGATGCTTTAGTCCGTGATGTTGTAGCACAAGGTAAGTTATCTGCACAATTAACGCCAATTGAAGCGGATGCCTATATTGTTGCAGTCCCGACACCTTTTAAAGATGACTATCAACCAGACTTAAAATACATTGAATCTGCTGCTAATGCTTTAGCACCTTTTTTAAAGCCTGGTAATTTGGTTATTTTAGAGTCGACATCACCTGTGGAAGCGACTGAACAAATGTCGGCTTGGTTAAGTGAAGCGCGTCCAGATTTAAGCTTCCCGCAACAAAAGGGTGAAGAGGCTGATATTTTAGTTGCGCACTGCCCAGAGCGTGTATTGCCAGGTAAAGTTTTACAAGAGCTCATCAGTAATGATCGTATTATTGGTGGGATGACACCACGTTGCTCAAAAGCTGCATGTGATCTATATAAAACTTTTGTAAAAGGCGATTGTATTGAAACTAATGCTCGTACAGCTGAGATGTGTAAGTTAACGGAGAATTCTTTCCGTGATGTAAATATCGCTTTTGCAAATGAACTTTCGATTATTTGTGATAAGTTAGATGTCAATGTTTGGGAGTTGATTTCTTTAGCTAATCGTCATCCGCGCGTGAATATTTTACAACCAGGACCTGGTGTAGGTGGACACTGTATTGCTGTTGATCCTTGGTTTATTGTTGCGAAAACACCAGAGCAAGCACGTTTGATTCGTACTGCGCGTGAAGTGAATGATGCAAAACCTGAGTGGGTGATTGATCAGGTTAAGATCAAGATCACTGAGTTTTTACAGGCAAATCCTTCTAAAACAATTCAAGATGTTACGATCGCTTGCTATGGTTTGGCATTTAAACCAGATATCGATGACCTACGTGAAAGCCCTGCATTAGAAATTACTAAACGGTTAGCAGAACAAGGGTTGAATATTTTAGCGATTGAGCCAAATATTGATTTTTTGCCAAGAAATATACCATCAAATATTAAGCTAGCTGATAAAATTGAAAAAAGAGAGGTTGCTGATATACACTTGGTATTAGTGGGCCATAAGGAATTTAAAAAGCTACTGTTTAAGTCGTCTGATACTATTGATCTAATTGGTGTATTTGTATGAAGCTAACGGGGCTGATTTCTGTGGCCCTCTTTAGAGGGCTTACAGCTTTAATAGCTTTTGCTTTAATTCTATTGCTAATGCAATATCTTAATATTGGAGATTTTGCTAGCTTCTCATTTTATTACACATGTTTTACCTTGTGTAGTGTTTTGCCAAATATCGGTGTTAATAATTCTGTAGTATTAAATAATGAGGATACAACGTTTATTAACAAAGCAGTAAACGTACGGTTATATCAAATTTTGTTTTCTTTGTTTTTTGCTCTTGTATTTTTCTTGGCAGAAATAGTAGATAATCTTTTGATATTTGCATGTTTAGCTGGGATTTTGAGCTCTTTTTTTGATCTTCAGTTGAGTTTTAAACAAGCTTCAAAAGACTTAAAAAAATTTGCATATTTTATGCCTGTAAAAACTAGTATTGTTTTTATAGTTGCATTAATTACTTTAACTGTATCAAATAATTTTATTGAAGATGTTTTTGTTAACTTAAGTATTGTCTTTTTTCTGCTTTCAATTGTTTGGTTTTATAAAAAAATAAATATCAGTATCAAAGATATAAAGAAAAATTTGATGGTTTATAAATCTAGTAGAGATATCTTTATATTTGAAGTTTTAGCTTTATTAATGGCTAGGGCTGAAGTGTTTATATTGACTTTTTATAATAATAAAGAAGTGGTTATAAAGCAAGATATTGCAAATTTTTGGTCTTCTTATAATTTTATATTAGTAATATCCATGCTTGGTACTACTTTGTCAAGCATAATGTTGCCTTACATGAAAGAAAGTTTAGGTGATTATCGGAAGATAAATAAAATATCAAATTTAACATTTTTTTTAATGGTGTTATTAATATTTATTGTTGTTGTATCTTCGTATGTGCTGGGAAATTACTTTTTGACTCAATATAGCGAGATTTATAAGTTTATTTTCTTTATGGGCATAGGTGTTTGTTTTAGTTTTATGTCAAATATTGATAGAATGAAAATCGTATCAGGGGTGGGTTCTAACAATCGAGCAAATATCATAGTTGTTACGCAGTTTATTCTTTCAATAATATTAAATATTATTTTAATCTATATTTTTGGTATATGGGGCGCTATATTTACATTTGTTTTTATTCGTGCTTTTGCTTGGTTCTTAATGCATTGTGAGGTAAAAAATGATACGAAACATATGGAATAAAATATTTTGGAAGTCAGGAATAAATATTAAAGGTGACCAAGTTTCTTTGAAAAGAGGTATAATATTTCAAAAACAAAACTTAGTAATAGAAAATTATGTTCATCTTGGCCCAAACTATTATATTCATGCAGGTGGTG
Source organism: Acinetobacter sp. NBRC 100985 (assembly GCF_000241225.1). NCBI lineage: Bacteria > Pseudomonadati > Pseudomonadota > Gammaproteobacteria > Moraxellales > Moraxellaceae > Acinetobacter > Acinetobacter sp. NBRC 100985. Next base: position 42,829 of record NZ_BAEB01000001.1, read on the forward strand.
GGGTTCATATAGGTAAAGGTACTATAATCGGGCCTAAATTGAAAATATGGACGGTCAATCATGATTACTCTTCTATGGAGATTTTACCATATAATAAAAATGTTATAAAAGGTACTGTTGAAATAGGAGAGGGATGTTGGATTGGTTTAAATGTATCTATTTGTCCGAATGTGAAAATTGGTAATGGAGTAATAATTGCCATGGGTTCTGTCGTAACAAAAGATATACCTGATTTCGCAATTATAGGTGGAAATCCAGCAAAAATTCTTAAATATAGATATGAATCTGAAGATCAGTATTTAGTTCTGCAAAATAGTATTAGTCAAGAGAAATTTTATGGAAAAGCATATTTCTAATCAAAAGTATGATGTCATTATTAAAGGGGCATACGGTGCCGCTAATTTTGGCGATGATGCTTTAATTTATTCTATATTAAAGAATTTTTTCTTAGATAAGAAAGTTGCTGTCATTGGGAAAAAAAATACTTATTGGAATAAGCTTTTTTCTGATGTTGAATATTTTTCTTTAGATTCCGAAAAAAATATTCAAGCAGATTTTTTAATTTATGGAGGTGGCACGCAATTCTTTAATTTTAAAAGTTTTAGATATTTTTTAAAAAAAATTATATTTGCTTTTAGTAATCCTATGTTGCTTAAAAATAAATTTCTAAAGAAAAAAGGACTAGTTGTATCAGCAAAGGAAGAGATCTATTTAGGTATAGGTTTGGGACCTTTTAACGATGAAAAAGCTGGAGAATTTTTTTTAAAAAAACTTCGTATTAAGAAGTATGTTTTTGTGCGTGACTTTTTAAGTTTAAATTATATGAAAGGTGGTGCAACAAAAGTAGATGATTTATGTTTAATGGATTATAAAAGATACCAAGATAGTTCTAGTGGTAATAAAAATAATAAATTATGTATTATTATTCGTGATTGGGATTTTGATAATAACCACAAGCATGTTCAAAAAATTATTGATTTTTATAAGAATACTACTAAATATGAGTTAGATTTTATTTTTTTGGTAATGATAAAGAGTGTAAAAAAAAGCTTAGAGAAAATAATATTTCATTTGTTGAATGGAATCCAGAAAAAAATGATTTGCTAGCATTTTCAAGTATGTTGTCAGAATATAAGCTTATAATATCTTCAAGATACCATGGTATAATTTTTGCTCAAATCCATGGTGTTCCATCTATAGCAATTAATATTGAACCAAAGTTAATGCAAGTTTCAAAAGAATATTCTGGTATCAAGCTATGGGGAGCGGATTATTGTATCGATGATTTGGATCGGTTAATACAAGATTCATTGAGCTCTTCTAATTGTATAAGCTGGGACCATATTACTGATATTAATAATATTAGTAATACATTAAATACAATTGTTTCTTCAGTTTGAGGCTCTATATGAAATTTATCTTAATCTATTCTAAAATTTTTAATTTGAAAGATAATGATATCTTATCTCAAATTGGTGGGGTTCAAAGATATATGTATGAGCTCGGGAAATTGTTAAAAAATAATTTTAATGAAAAGGTCGTATTAATACAGTTCGGTGATGAAGATAAATTTTTAAACTATGATAACTTGGAAATTCATCAATACAAACTTAAAAATGTAAAACAATTAATAGATAGTTTGAGGGTGAAGAATTTTATTGATAAGGATGATATTATTATATGGGGTTCTGATACTCTTAGTATTAAAACCGAGTATAGGTCTATTTCTATACAACATGGTATTGCTTGTGATTACTTTAGTAGAGAAAATAAATTACAGAAATTCTGCTATAGGATTCCTCTATTGGCTTTAGGGTATAAAGTTTTACAACTTTTTAAAAGTTATAGTGTTTTTGAAAACACTAAATATAGAGTCTGCGTGGACTATAACTATTTAAATTGGTATCGTACCATAAATATATATAGACATAATATGAGTAATATTCATGTTATACCTAATTTTACCAAGATTCCAGAATTTAAAGAAAAGGAGAGAAAAGAAAAACTTATAATTAGTTTTGCAAGACGTTTTCATCATAGACGGGGAGCAAAGCTGTTATGCGAAGTTGCTGACGATTTATTAAAAGATTTTACCTCTTTAGAGTTTTGGTTTGCTGGTGAAGGGGAGGAAATGAATTATGTAGAGAATTTAAAAGAAAAATATCCATTAAATGTTAAGTTCACAAAATTTTCACAAAATTTAACTTTTGATTACCACCAAAAAGTTGATATTGCAGTTGTTCCAACCATAGCTTCTGAGGGAACATCTTTAAGCTTATTAGAAGCAATGGCATGTAATTGTACTGTCATTTGTACAAATATTGGAGGAATGACTAATATTATTTTAGATGAGTTCAATGGTTTATTAGTTAACCCTGAATATGAAGATTTAAAACAAGCATTAACTAAAGTAATTAATAGTTATGAGCTTAGAAATAAATTAGGTCATAATGCTTATTTAACAGCCAAAGAAGGTTTCAGTTTAGAGTTATGGGAGAAAAAATGGTTGGCACTAATTCATAAGGTCATAAGTAGTCATGATTAATTTTTTAGTTGCTATAAATGCTTTTTTTCTATATGGCGGCTATTATGCTATATTAATGGTGTTGTTTAATTTTCAACTTATTGATTCAGTAGGAACTATTTATAGTATATTGGTAAGATTTATAACTGTTGTTGCATTATTTTTATTAAGTTTGAAAATTTTTTCTAGAAAATTTAGTGTGCTAGATATTTTTATCCTTTTTTTGTATTGGGTTTTTCTTTTTTATATCTCATAAAAATTATTACTATTGATGCTTCTGGTTTTTTATATGGTAAGTCCCAATATATATTTTATTTTTTGAGTTATTGTTTCTTTCCATTTGTCTTATTTTCGTTAATAAGTGTAGAGCGAATATATGATAAATTTTTTGATTGGATTCAAAAATCTAATTTTGTTTTTTGGTTCTAGCTATAATTTTTTACGGGAAATATTTATTAGAAGGGGTAGGTCGTTTAAACTCATCTACAATTGGTACTGGTGAAGAAGTTATTAGTCCATTAGTCTTATCATATGTTTCCTCTTTAGCAGTTTCCTTAGCATTTGTTAATATTTTTTTAAGACCCGAAAAAAAATCATATAACTATTTAATCCTTCTGCTGGCAATTCCTAGTTTTTTATTAGGAGCTTCCCGAGGTTCACTATTAGTTTTATTTTTTACGGCTTTTATTCTTATGTTTTTTATTGATTTTAAAACTAGGATTAAGTTTTTAGTGGGTGGTGTTTTATTTTCTATAGCTTTATATATTATTTCTGTTTCTACTTCTAGTTCTATTTTTACTCGTTTTGTTAATATTTCAGATGACGTCTCTAGTAATAGTGATAGTGCTGTTAGACTATTGATGTGGAAAGATTCATTAACTGAGTTTAGTTCTAACTTTTTATTTGGTGGGGTTATTGAAATAAATAAGATTTATCCACATAATATTTATATTGAATCTTTGATGTCAACAGGTTTAATTGGATTTCTATGTCTTGTATTATCTATAATTTTGGTCTCCTATAAAATATTTATTTTGATTAAATTTGATAAGAAATACGTTTTATTAGCTGTTCTTTTTGCGAATGCTATTATTCAGTATTTTTTTTCGGGTGCTTTATATTTTTCGATTTTATTGTTTTCGTCTTTCGGTATTGCAACAGGTATTTATCTATCTAGTAAAGAGGGGGAAAAATGTCATCTTTAATATTTATTAGTTCTGCTTTGCAACAGCCAAGACATCAGAAGCGTATTGATCTCTTGTTAGCTCAATATGATTTAAAAGTGTTTTATTTTTTTAGAGATAAATACTTGGATAATTATAAGCATTATACTGATAATGCAGAGAAAATTGGTGAGGTAAAAGATGGTAAGTATTTTTCTAGAATTTATCTTCTTTTTAAGTTGTTTTTTCTCTTAATTAAATCATCAACTAAAAATGTTTATTGCACTTCCCCTGATCAAGTTTTAATAGCATTATTAGCTCGAAAAAAAGTTTTTTTCGAAGTGGGGGATTTATATCAAATTGATGGTCGAAATAAAATTTATCAAATTTTAGATTATTTTATTTTACCAAAAATTTCTGGTCTTATATTAACGTCAAAATATTTTTATTTGGGTTATTTTAATAGGTTTGAGAAATCCCTTAAAAATAAAGTGGTAATTGTTGAAAATAAACTTGCTCCTAGCTGTAAGGACTTAATAGCTGAATATAGAGAAAAAAATAAACTTAGTTCTTCTAGGGGGAGAGTTAAATTTGGTCTAATTGGTAGTTTGGCTTTTGAGAAATCTTTATTGAAGATCAAGGATTTTATGATTAATAATCCTCAGTTTGAGTTGCATATTTATGGTGGGGGGTTGGTTAGTATTTTTAATGAAGTTCCTAACTGTTTTTATCATGGTGTTTTTAAAAGCCCCGAAGACTTGTCTTCTATTTATAATAATGTGGATATTAATATTATACTTTATGATTATGATAATAATAATGTTAAATTAGCTCTACCTAATAAATTATATGAGTCTATAGCTTTTACTAAACCTATTATTTGTGCAAGAGATGTAGCTCTTGGTGAGTATGTTGTTGATAATCATCTAGGAGTCGCTGTTGATGATTTTAATTTGAAAGATTCTATCGAAAAGATTATTGATGAATATGAGACTTATATAGAAAGCTTGTTAAATATGCCTTCAAGTTCATATTTATGCTATGAGCAGGATGATATTTTGGAATTGTTGAAAGTTAATTAGGTGATATTGTGTTTAAAGATAAAGTTTTATTAATTACAGGTGGTACTGGTTCTTTTGGTAATGCTGTTCTAACTCGATTTTTAGAAACAGATATTAAAGAAATTCGTATTTTTAGTCGCGATGAAAAAAAGCAAGATGATATGCGTAAGAAATATCATTCATCAAAGCTCAAATTTTACATAGGTGATGTGCGCGACTATACCAGCATTTTAAATGCTACCCGTGGTGTTGACTATATTTACCATGCAGCAGCTTTAAAACAGGTACCATCTTGCGAGTTTCATCCAATGGAAGCTGTAAAAACTAATGTATTAGGTACTGAGAATGTACTTGAAGCAGCTATTCAAAACCATGTTAAACGTGTTGTATGTTTGAGTACAGATAAAGCAGTTTATCCAATCAATGCAATGGGCATTTCAAAAGCAATGATGGAAAAAGTTATCGTAGCTAAGTCTCGTAACTTAGAGGGTTTAGATACAGTTATTAGCTGTACTCGATATGGAAATGTAATGGCATCACGTGGTTCGGTGATTCCTTTATTTGTTGATCAAATTCGACAAAATAAGCCATTAACAATCACTGACCCGAATATGACTCGTTTTATGATGACGTTGGAAGATGCGGTCGATTTAGTACTGTACGCCTTCGAGCATGGCGAAAATGGTGATATTTTTGTTCAAAAAGCGCCTGCTGCAACGATTGAGGTTTTAGCAAAAGCTTTACGAGAACTATTGAATTTTGAAGAGTATCCGATTTCTATTATGGGAACTCGTCATGGTGAGAAAGCATTTGAAGCTTTGTTGAGCCGTGAGGAAATGGCTGTGGCAATTGATCAAGGTGAGTATTTCCGTGTACCAGCCGATCAACGTGATCTTAATTATGAAAAATATGTTGAGAATGGTGATTTAAAAATTACTGAACTCGAAGATTATAATTCGCATAATACCGAGCGTTTAGATGTAGAAGGCATGAAGAAACTGTTACTTAAGTTAGAGTTTATTCGCGCACTAACACAAGGGCAGTATGTAGATCCAGAGGCTTAATATGAAGGTTTTGGTAACAGGTTCAAATGGTTTTATTGCTAAAAATTTGATTCAGTTTTTATCTGAAAAAACCGAAGTTGAAGTTTTAAAAGTTCATCGGGAATCATCTGAGCAAGAACTAAAAGACTTTATTTTAGCTGCTGATTGGATTGTTCATTTAGCAGGCGTTAATCGTCCATTAAATGAAAGTGAATTTATTGATGGCAACGTTAAGCTCACAGAGACAATTGCACAAACACTCAGAGCAGAACACAAATTAACACCGATTATCTTATCGTCATCTATTCAAGCTGATCGTGATAACGCTTACGGGAAAAGTAAGCTTGGTGGTGAGCAAGCTCTTGAGAAATTACATGCAGATCAAGGAAATCCAGTTTACATTTGCCGTTTAGCCAACGTCTTTGGTAAGTGGTCTCGTCCAAATTATAATTCTGCTGTTGCAACCTTTTGCCATAATGTGGCAAATGATTTGCCACTTCAAATCAATGATGCAAATGCTCTTATTCGATTAGTCTATGTTGATGATGTTGTTGAAACCTTTTGGAACATGATCAATGGTTCAGTTACCGTTGACCAAACTTTCCAAATCCAGCCTGAGTATCAAATTACTGTAGGTGATTTAGCTGAAACTTTAAATGGTTTTAAAGCATCGAGAGATACGTTAATTACTGATCGAGTCGGAACAGGTTTAACGCGAGCTTTATATTCAACTTACTTAAGCTTTTTAAGACCTACACAGTTTGATTACAGTGTGCCTAAATATGGCGATGCTCGTGGTGTTTTTGTTGAAATGTTAAAGACACCAGATGCCGGTCAGTTTTCATATTTTACTGCACACCCGGGCATTACTCGTGGTGGACATTATCATCATACCAAGACTGAAAAATTCCTTGTGATTAAGGGTAAAGCCTTATTTAAATTTAAGCATGTGGTTTCAGGTGAGTTTTATCAACTCGAAACGCATGGTGACGAGCCGAGAATTGTTGAGACAGTACCTGGATGGACACATGACATTACCAATATTGGTGATGATGAAATGGTCGTGATGCTATGGGCAAATGAGATTTTTGATCGTAGTAAGCCTGACACTTATGCAATGCCGATAACAGATTAAGAGTTGAATTGTTGTGAAAAAATTAAAGCTAATGACCGTCGTAGGTACACGTCCTGAAATTATTCGTTTGTCTCGAGTTATGGCAGCATGTGATCAATATTTTGATCATGTTTTGGTACATACAGGGCAAAATTATGATTATGAATTGAATGAAATCTTTTTTACAGATTTAGGGATTCGCAAACCTGATCATTTTTTAAATGCTGCAGGTGGAACAGGTGCAGAAACAATTGGTAATGTGATTATTACCGTTGATAAGATTTTGGACGAAGTGCAACCAGAAGCATTGCTGGTTCTTGGCGATACTAATAGTTGTATGGCTGTACTACCTGCCAAACGTCGTAAAATTCCAACATTCCATATGGAAGCAGGCAATCGCTGTTTTGATATGCGTGTTCCAGAAGAAATCAATCGTCGAATCGTAGATCATACTGCTGATATCAACTTGACTTATAGTACGATTGCTCGAGATTACTTATTGGCTGAAGGGTTGCCTGCTGACTTAGTTATCAAAACAGGTAGTCCGATGTTTGAGGTACTTAATCATTATAAGGCGAAGATTGAAGCATCAGATATTCTTGAACGATTAGGTTTGAAAGAACAGCAGTATTTTATTGTCAGTGCGCATCGCGAAGAAAATATTAACTCTGATCAGAATTTCTTAGATCTTGTGGAAATGTTAAATGCAGTTGCTGAAAAGTATCAATTCCCTGTCATCGTTTCTACGCATCCAAGAACACGTAAACGTATTGAACAACTTAATATTGAGTTCCACCCATTGGTGCAATTATTAAAGCCACTTGGTTTTAGTGACTATAATAAACTACAGCTATCAGCTAAAGCGGCTTTATCTGATAGTGGTACAATCAATGAAGAATCTTCGATTTTGAATTTCCCTGCATTGAATTTACGTCAAGCACATGAGCGTCCAGAAGGCATGGAAGAAGCCGCTGTGATGATGGTGGGATTAAAAGATGAACGGATTCTACAAGGTTTAGAGATTTTAGAATCTCAAGCACGTGGAGATGAGCGTTTATTACGCTTGGTGGCAGACTATAGTATGCCAAATGTAAGTGATAAGGTCGTTCGTATCATCATGAGCTATACCGATTATGTTAATCGCGTGGTATGGAAAAAATATTAAGTAATGAAAATTCTTCTTTTAACGCAATGGTTTGATCCTGAGCCTACTTTTAAAGGTTTAGCATTTGCTAGGGAGCTACAACGACAAGGTCATCAAGTACAAGTTCTAACAGGATTTCCCAACTATCCTGGAGGAAAAATTTATGATGGTTATAAATTGAAATTGTACCAACGTGAACAAATTGATGGAATTTCGGTTTTACGAGTTGCATTATTTCCTGATCATGGTAGCTCTGCGTTAAAAAGGATTTTAAATTATATTAGTTTTGCTTTTATGGCATTGCTTTTCGGTATTTTTGCAACTAAAAAAGCGGATGTTATTTATGCTTATCATCCGCCGTTAACAGTTGGTTTAGCTGCAATTTTCATTAAATTATTTAGAAGAATTCCTATCGTATATGATATTCAGGATATGTGGCCTGATACGCTTAAAGCAACGGGAATGCTCAACAATCAGAAAATATTGAATATTGTGGGCCACGTATGCCATTTAGTTTACTCTTATGTTGACCATATCGTGGTTTTATGCCCCGGATTTAAAAAGTTATTAGTTGAAAGAGGCGTATCAGAAGATAAAGTCAGTGTAATTTACAATTGGTGTGATGAAAACAGTTTGACACAAGCAGAACCAATCAAAGTTGATTATCAGAATTTATTGAAGGATCGTTTCAATATTATATTCGCTGGCAATATGGGTAAAGCCCAATCATTAGATACGATTTTGGATGTTGCAAAAGAATTAAAATTAGAATCAAAAATACAATTTGTTTTTGTGGGTGCGGGAACTGAAACCGATCGACTTAAACAAAGGGTAATTCATGAAAGTATTGAAAATATAGTTTTCATTCCTCGATTACCAATGTCTGAAGTGGGTGGCGTCTTGGATTATGCAGATGTGCTATTGGTTCATCTTAAACGCGATCCACTTTTTGAAATTACAGTACCATCTAAAACGCAAGCCTATATGGCAATAGGCAAGCCACTATTAATGGCTGTATCTGGAGACGCAGCAGATCTTGTACAAGAAGCTCAATGCGGTCGTATAGCAAGATCTGAGGATGTTGATAATATTAAAACTGCTATTCTGGAAATATATCATTTACCTACTGATGGACAACATCAATTAGGTTTGAATGCTAAGCAGTTTTATGATGAAAAATTATCTTTAAGTTATGGTACACAACAATTTATTGAAATTTTCAAAAGGGTGAAAGATGCTTAAACGTTTACTTGATATTGTGATTGCATCAATTGCATTGGTAATTTTATCGCCTTTATACATTTTTGTAGCTTATAAAGTGAAAAAAAATCTAGGATCTCCAGTTCTTTTCCGTCAGGTACGTCCAGGGTTAAATGGGATACCTTTTGAAATGATTAAATTTAGGACGATGAAAGATGCAGTTGATATACAAGGGAATCCATTACCTGATCACGAACGTTTAACCCCTTTTGGAAAAATGTTACGTTCAACAAGTCTGGATGAAATGCCTGAGTTATGGAATGTCATCAAAGGTGATATGAGTATTGTAGGGCCTCGTCCATTACTCATGGAATATTTACCACTTTATAATAATGAACAAGCGAAACGACATAACGTTCGTCCTGGTATGACTGGTCATGCCCAAGTTAATGGTCGTAATGCAATTGGCTGGGATGAGAAATTCAAACTTGATACTTGGTATGTAGAAAATCAATCAGTTTGGTTAGACTTCAAAATTATGCTTAAAACTGTCAAAAAAGTGATTGCTAAGGATGATATTAATGAAGCTGGTGAAGCAACAATGAGTAAATTTACAGGAACAAATAATAAGGAGTCAGATAAATGACAGAATTTATTGGTGTATATGGTGCGAGTGGTTTTGGTAAAGAAGTGATGCCATTAGTCCGCCAAAAATTCCCAACTTTGCAAAAAGAACAATTTGTTTTTATTGATGATGGCCAAGCAGGTGGTAGACTGAATGGTTATTCAGTTTTAACCTACACAGATTTTATTAATAACACAGCTACACATAAGGCTGTAACGATTGCGATCGCGAACAGTATTGTTCGTGAAAAACTAGTCGTGCGTCTAAATGAGGATGGAGTTCAACATTTAGCGATACAAGCAGACAATACAGTGGTTTTGGATGAGGTAGAGATCGGTGAAGGGAGTCTGCTTTGCCCATTCACTTGTTTGACCTCAAATATTAAAATTGGCAAGTTTTTCCACGCTAATATCTATAGTTACGTCGCTCATGATTGTGTGATTGGTGATTACGTTACCTTTGCACCAGGGGTAAAATGTAATGGAAATATTCATATTGAGGACCATGCCTATATTGGTACAGGTGCAGTGATCAAACAAGGAACACCAGACAAGCCATTGGTGATTGGTAAAGGTGCTGTAGTTGGGATGGGTGCAGTGGTAACGAAGAGTGTGCCAGCAGGCGTAACTGTGATTGGTAACCCAGCAAGAATTTTAGAAAAGAAGTAAGCCGTATTATTTTATAGATCAGGAAATTACAATGTTGAACACAGCATTCGAACCATGGCCAAGTTTTACGCAACAAGAAGCAGACGCAGTTAAAGATGTATTACTTTCAAATAAAGTAAATTACTGGACAGGGCAAGAATGCCGAGAGTTTGAAAAAGAGTTCGCAACATTTGCTGGCACTCAATATGCGGTGGCTTTAACCAACGGTACTGTTGCTCTAGATGTAGCTTTAAAAGCTTTGGGAATTGGTGCAGGTGATGATGTAATTGTTACGTCACGAACTTTCCTTGCCTCCGCCAGTTCAATTGTTACCGCTGGTGCTAATCCTATCTTTGCTGATGTTGAGCTGGACTCTCAAAATATTTCACGAGCTACCATTGAAGCGGTACTGACTCCGAAAACCAAAGCGATTATTTGTGTGCATTTGGCAGGCTGGATGTGCGATATGGATCCGATTATGCAGCTCGCTGCAGAAAAGGGGCTTTACGTGATTGAAGATTGTGCACAAGCCCATGGAGCGGAATATAAAGGTAAACCAGCGGGTTCAATTGGACATATTTCAGCTTGGTCTTTTTGCCAAGATAAAATTATGACCACAGGTGGCGAAGGTGGCATGGTCACGACCAATGATGAAAGCCTTTGGAAGAAAATGTGGTCTTATAAAGATCATGGTAAGAATTTTGATAGTATTTATAATAAACAGCATCCACCCGGTTTTCGTTGGTTACATGATTCATTTGGAACCAATTGGCGTATGATGGAAATGCAGGCAGTGATTGGTCGTATTCAACTGACACGTATGGCAGAGTGGACACAAAAACGAACTGAGAATGCAGAAAAAATTCTAAAAGCTTTTGCCGATTCTCCATATTTTACAGTTCACTTACCTTCGAATGATTATGTGCATGCGCATTATAAATGCTATGTACAAGTCAATTTGGCTGCATTACCTGAAGGTTGGTCACGGGACAGAATCATGCAAGAGATTAATTCGCAAAATGTGCCTTGCTTTAGTGGTTCTTGTTCTGAGGTGTATTTGGAACATGCTTTTGATAATACTCCTTGGAGACCTCAACAGCGTTTGAAAAATGCCCAGCAACTTGGTGAGACAAGTTTAATGTTTTTGGTACATCCGACATTAAGTGAAGATAGCATTACAAAAACAGTAGTGGCTATTCAGAACGTGATACAAGCAATTGATGATTAAATTATTGAGTAATATCCAGAATCAGAGTTTATAATTAATCCCTGATTATGAAATTAAAAATGTAAGAGGCATTTCGGCTTTTAAAGTGAGGTGTCTATAAAGATAAAATTGTTAAAGAGTTGTTTAGAAGATCATTGTGAAAAAGATTATTCATCAATTTGCCTCTGCGCCAAGATTATTTAAGCAAATATTCCTTGTTATCTTGGATGCTTTAGCTTTTCCAGTGATCTTATGGTTGTGCTATGTCATCCGCCTATTTGATTTGGGTGCTAAAATTATCCCAGGCATAGATCATGGCATTTTACTTGTCGCCCTAATTGCAATTTTGAGTTTGGCCATCACTGGTGTTTATCGCTTTATTGTTCGAACCTTTAATGAAGTATTTATTGTTAAGTTAGCGATCGCTGTTAGCTTAAGCATGATCGCGCTCTACACCCTGAGTACGTGTACACAAGCTTATATCCCAATGTCCATTCCATTTATGTTTGGATTTATGATGTTTGCTTGGGTTTGGATTAGCCGAGCTTCTATCCGTTTTATTATTAAGGCTTCATTTTATTCAGAAATTGGCCGGAAACGTATTGCGATATATGGTGCAGGTGATGCTGGACAACAAATGGCCGCTGCATTACATCGTTCAGATGATCATTTACCAGTTTTCTTTATTGATGACTATGCATCATTACAAGGCCAAATGGTTGGCGGTTTAAAAGTATATTCTGTTGAAAAAGCATTACAGCGTTTTGAGAAAGACCGTATAGAGGAAATTTTACTGGCACTTCCTTCGGTTGGTCGCGTCAGAAAGACAGAAATTATTCAACAGTTTGAAAATGCGCATTTAAAAATTACTGAATTACCTGGACTGACTCAACTGGTTGATGGGGAAATTCAAATTTCAGATATCCAAGAAGTTGATATTATTGACTTGTTGGGGCGTGATCCAGTTCCTCCTATTTCACATCTACTCGCAAAAAATATTCAAAATAAAATTGTGATGGTGACAGGTGCGGGTGGTTCTATTGGTTCTGAATTATGTCGTCAGATCATCAAAAATAATCCTAAAATGTTGGTGTTGTATGAGTTAACAGAATTCGCATTATATGACATTGAAAAAGAATTAAGACAGACCGCTAAATGCGAAATTATTCCAATTTTAGGAACAGTCCAAGACCAACAAAAACTAGAACGCATTATTGAACAGTACCACATTCAGACGGTTTATCATGCAGCTGCTTATAAACATGTACCACTCGTTGAGTGTAATCCAATCGCGGGATTGAAAAACAACTCGATTGGTACGGCAAATAGCCTGAATGCCGCTATTAAAAATGGTGTTGAGACTTTTGTTTTAATTTCTACAGACAAAGCTGTACGCCCAACCAATGTGATGGGTGCTTCAAAACGAATGGCTGAATTATACTGCCAAGCGGTTGCTGATACACAACCCAATACACAAATTAGTATTGTTCGTTTTGGTAATGTGCTTGGGTCTTCGGGTTCTGTTGTACCATTATTTAAGCAGCAAATTGCACGTGGTGGCCCCATAACAGTGACACATCCAGATGTTACACGTTATTTTATGACGATTCCTGAAGCATCACAGTTGGTGATTCAGGCGGGTGCACTTGGGACGGGAGGAGATGTATTTCTGCTTGATATGGGTGAGCCTGTACGTATTCAAAATTTGGCTCGACAAATGATCAAGTTAAGCGGCTTAACTGTACGTGAAGCTGGGTCGTTAGATGGTGATATTGAAATTGCATATAGCGGATTGCGCCCAGGCGAAAAACTGTATGAGGAATTATTGATTGATCAAGAAAATACAGAATACACAGAACATACTCGTATTTTACGGTCTTTTGAGAAACATTATCCATTAGCTGAAATTCAATTGATTTTTGATAAAATTAATCAAATGACTGCGGTCGAACATGATGTTGATTGGGCGTTAACCCAGCTTGAATATTATGTTGATGGCTACAAGCGTAGTGATGAAGTTAGAGTGAATTAAACTGAGAAATTAAATGATTAAGAAAGCAATTTTGCCTGTCGCTGGTCTTGGAACTCGTTTTTTACCAGCGAGCAAATCAATTCCAAAAGAAATGGTGACTGTGGTTGATCGCCCAGCAATTGAATATGTGGTGCGTGAAGCAGTTGAAGCAGGCATTGAACAGATCATTTTGGTGACTCACTCATCAAAAGCATCGATTGAGAACTATTTTGATCGTAATTTTGAACTTGAAACGATATTAGAACAAAAGAAGAAGTTCGACCTACTGAAAGAAATCACAGATATTTTACCGAAGCATGTTAGCGTGATTAGTGTACGCCAACCGCAACCATTAGGTTTGGGACATGCGGTTTTATGCGCCAAAGATGTAATCGGGAATGAAGCTTTTGCAGTGTTGCTACCCGATGTACTGGTCAAAGATGCTGAGGCAGACAATGATTTATCGCGAATGATTCGCCGTTTTGAGCAGTCGAATGCTGCACAAATCATGGTTGAAGCTGTTCCTGATCATCTGGTTGATCAATATGGCATTGTTGATGTCGCAAATTCGCCAAATGAAGGTGAAAGTATTGTAATGCAAGGCATTGTAGAGAAACCAAGTGTTGGAACTGCACCATCCAATTTGTCAGTCGTTGGCCGTTATATTTTACCTGCGCAAATCATGGCACTGTTAGAGAATACACCGCGTGGTGCAGGAAATGAAATTCAATTGACGGATGCGATCGCAGCATTGCAACAATCAGAAACTGTTGAAGCCTATCGTATGAAAGGGCAAACTTTTGATTGTGGTAGCAAGATTGGGTATCTTAAAGCTGTACTACACTATGGTGTTGAACATCCAAAATTGGGTGAAGAGTTTAAGGGCTTAATTCGTGAGTTAGCCCTATAGTTTAGGGTTAACGGTTATGAAAATTGCAGTTTTTGGCAATACCCTATATGCAGGGGTCATGTCTGCATTACTATCAGAGTCTGGGCACAGTGTTTATTGGTGTTCAAACACCGATGATAAAGAAAACACTGTGCAATATTCATTTCATGATGAAAATGTAAGCCGTTTGCTTGATAAGCAGCTCAACAGTGGTTTTTTATATTATGCGAATTTCAAGTATATTCCACTTGATATTGATGTCTATTTATTCAGTTTTAATCAGACACAAGAGCAGCAAGTTTTAGCGTTATTAACTGAATTGCAGCAACGTCCGATTATTCATCCTAAGCTGATGGTGAATGCATCAACATTTGGTTTGCATAGTACAGAAAAATTTAAGCAAATTTTGCCTGAAGATGAATGGGTTTATCTGCCAGATATTATCCAAGAAGGAAATGCTTTACAGAGTTTCACTCAAGCAAAACAACTCATTGTTGGGTATACAGAGCTATCGGCACAGCAGAAAGTCAAAGAGTTGTTACGCCCATTTTTTCCTTTTGAGCAACAATTTTTATTTATGCCTGTATTAGATGCTGAGTTTACCAAGCTTAGTATTTCAGGCATGTTGGCGACACGCATTAGTTATATTAATGACTTGGCTGTAGTCGCTGAAAAGTTGGGTATTGATATTACTTCGGTTCGCCAAGGGATGGCAGCAGACAACCGTATTGGTACTGCATATCTATCACCTGGTGCGGGTTTTGGCGGAGAAAACTTTTCCCATGATGTATTGACGCTTGCGAATACCGTGGCCAATACAGGAGTAAAGAGCCAGTTGCTTGCTCAAGTTTGGGAAATCAATGAGCAACAAAAAGAAATTTTATTCCGCAAATTATGGAATTATTATCATGGCGACTTGCATGGTAAGACGATTGCAATTTGGGGTGCTTCGTTTAAGGAAAATACCTCAAGCATACAACATTCACCGATTCATTTGATGTTAAAAGCTTTATGGGCGCAGGGCGTTAAAGTGCAATTACATGATCCTCAAGCGCTAGAAGAGATTCAGATGATCTACGGGCAACGTGATGACTTGATACTTTGTCAGCAGCAGTATGAAGCGCTTGAAAATGCACATGGGTTGTGTGTGCTTACTGCATGGAAACAATATTGGAGTCCTGATTTTAAACAAATGATGCAACGTATGGCTCATCCTTTGGTTTTAGATGGCCGTAATATTTATGATCCCCAATATGTCAAAGCACAACAGTTTGCTTATATGGGGGTGGGGCGTTGATAATGAATTATAAGCAGCCTTTGATAGTTAAAAGCCAGCAACAAGCACTTTCAGCGTTGTGCAACCTTAAAATGCAAACCCAAGACACGCACTTGAATCAATTTTTCTCAGATGATTCAGGGCGCTTCGAGCGCTTTTCAGTCGAACAAGAGCAAATCGTCTTAGATTTCAGTAAGCATCGTATTGATCAAAATGTTTTAAATGGACTTGTTGATTTAGCCCATGCTCAAGACTTAACGCAATGGATCAAAAGATTATTTTCTCTTGAAGAGATTAACTATACTGAGCAACGTGCAGCAATGCATTGGGCTTTACGTGTGCCTGAGCAAAATCAGCAAGTACTTCCTGACGTTACGGCACAAGTTCATACTCAATTAGAGCGGATGTATAGCTTAGTTGAGAAAATTCATGCAGGCCAATATCGTGGTGCAACAGGTGAAGTAATTCAGGATGTGGTGAATATTGGGGTCGGTGGCTCTGATCTTGGTCCATTGATGGTCACACATGCGCTTTCGGATTTTAAAGTTGCAACTGCTAAGCCTTTAGATGTTCATTTTGTATCGACGATGGATGGTAGTCAGCTCTCTGACTTGCTGCATCAACTTCGACCAGAAACAACCTTATTTATTATTTCATCGAAGTCCTTTGGTACGATTGATACGCTGTCGAATGCACAAACTGTACGTCAATGGTTAGAAAAAGCTTTAGGTAAAAATAGTCATGTGCTGAAGCATCACTTTATTGGTGTATCAACCAAACCGGATAAGATGTCTGAGTGGGGTATTGCACCAGAAAATCAGTTATTACTTTGGGATTGGGTCGGCGGTCGATATTCACTTTGGTCATGCATTGGTTTACCGATCGCATTAACTGTGGGTATCGATGGTTTCAAACAATTGTTGTCAGGTGCATATGCCATTGATCAGCATTTTCAAACGGCACCGTTTGCTCAAAATATTCCTGTTTTAATTGGGTTGTTAGGTGTTTGGAATAATAATTTTCTAGATATTCAAACACATGCAGTACTCCCTTATGATGGGCGGCTCAAATATTTTGCTGCTTATTTGCAGCAGCTGGAAATGGAGTCGAATGGTAAGTCAACGCAAAGAAGTGGTGAAAAAGTTGATTCCGCGACTTGTCCAATTGTTTGGGGAGAGGTCGGGCCGAATGCACAACATGCTTTTTATCAGCTCCTTCATCAAGGCACTCATAAAGTCAGTTGTGATTTTATCGCACCAGTTAAACGATACAATGCAAATCAATTTACTTATGCTGAAAATGCAGAAGCTTTGATTGAGCAACATCATTTGGCATTATCAAACTGCTTAGCTCAGTCGCGTTTATTAGCGTTCGGTAATCAAGCATTAACAACTGATGCAATTGAAGGTTTACCTACTTACAAACAATATGAAGGCAATCAGCCAAGTTCAACGATTTTATTAAAAGAGCTCAATCCCTATAGTTTGGGAATGTTGATTGCGACTTACGAACATAAAGTTTTTGTACAGTCGGTGTTATGGAACATTAATCCTTTTGACCAATGGGGTGTTGAAAAGGGCAAAGAAATTGCCAATCAATTGCTACCTATTCTTAATTGTGAACAAGAAGATTTATCTACATTCGATGCATCAACTCAAGGCTTACTTAAAATCTTATTAGGGAAAACCAATGGCTAGGATTTTAGTTACTGGTGGTGCGGGTTATATCGGTTCGCATACTTGTATTGAGTTGTTGAATGCAGGACATGAGGTGATCGCATTTGATAACTTGTCGAATAGCTCTGAAGAGTCTTTGAGACGAGTACAAGTACTGACTAACGAGAGTTTGGTTTTTATTAAGGGCGATATTCGAAATCAGCATGAATTAGATCAGGTATTTCATGACTATCAAATTGATGCTGTGATTCATTTTGCTGGTTTAAAAGCGGTTGGAGAAAGCCAACTGATTCCATTGACTTATTTTGATCATAATATTATGGGTAGTATTCAGTTGATCAAAGCGATGGAGAAAGCTAGTGTATTTAGATTGATTTTTAGTTCATCCGCTACAGTTTATGATGAAATAAATATTTCACCGTTGACAGAGACGATGATGACAGGAATGCCTAGTAATAACTATGGCTATACTAAGTTAGTGATTGAACAGATGCTAGAGAAAGTAGCACAAGCGGATGTCAGATGGTCAATTGCCTTACTTCGTTATTTCAACCCTGTTGGTGCGCATAAAAGTGGGCAAATTGGTGAAGATCCTCAAGGTGTTCCTAATAATTTAATGCCGTATGTCACACAAGTTGCAGTGGGGCGTCTTGAAAAGCTCGCCATTTTTGGTAATGACTATCCGACTAAGGATGGAACTTGTGAAAGAGACTTCATCCATGTCGTTGATTTGGCGAAGGCACATGTATTTGCAGTCATCAATCGATTAAAGCAAACTGGCTGCCGAGCATGGAATATTGGTACAGGTGTGCCTATTTCTGTCTTGCAAATCAAAGAAACTTTTGAAAAGGTCAATGGCGTAGAAATCCCCACAGCATTTGTAGAACGTAGAGCGGGTGATTTAGCGGCTTTTTATGCAGATGCAACTCGTGCAGAGCAGGAACTAGGTTGGAAACCGCAATATTCTTTGGAAGATATGTTGGCTGACAGTTGGAATTGGCAAAAACAGAATCCAAATGGTTATAACTGAACCATTTAAAACAAAAAAGGAGCAAATTGCTCCTTTTTTATTCGGGCATTAACCTTGAATCAATCTCGTTAATTCATCGACATAATGTTGCATTGGTTTTGGATTTTTGTCTGCGCGACTTTCGATATTCAGTCGAAGCAATGGCTCAGTATTCGATGCACGTACGTTTAAACGCCATGCGCCAAAATCGAGACTGACACCATCTGTACGGTCTACTTGTGGATTTTGGTCGGCATAATGATCAAAAATCTTTTGTACTGTTGCTTGTGTGTCTGCAACTTTAAAGTTGATTTCACCGCTACATGGGAACTTCGCAATCATATTTTCAACTAATGACGAAAGCGATTGTCCTGTTTCTGAGAGAAGGGCAATGGCCAGTAACCAAGGAATCATGCCACTATCGCAATAAGCAAAATCACGGAAATAGTGATGTGCACTCATTTCACCGCCGTATACTGCATTGTGTTCGCGCATTACATCTTTAATAAAAGCATGTCCTGATTTGGATTGAACAGCGATACCTTGGTATTGTTCTACGATATCAAAGGTATTCCAAACTAGGCGTGGGTCATGCACAATTTTTTCGCCAGATTGTTTGATCAAGAATGCTTGTGCCAGTAAGCCAACAATGTAATAGCCTTCGATGAATTGACCTTTCTCATCAAATAAGAAGCAGCGATCAAAATCGCCATCCCATGCAATGCCCATATCTGCATTGTGCGCAAGCACAGCATCGCGGGTGCTATCTCGGTTTTCAATTAAAATTGGATTCGGAATTCCATTAGGGAAAGTTCCATCGGCTTCATGATGAATTTTGATAAACTCAACAGGAATATCGAGCTGTTGGAACTTTTGTTCAATCGCATCAATCACATGACCTGCCGCACCATTACCCGCATTCACCACAAGTTTGAGTGGTTTAATTTTTTGCGGATCAATATAAGTCAGTAAATGATCAACGAATTCAGGCAAGATATTATAGTTTTCAGTCGAACCTTTATGCTCAACGTCTGCAAAATTGCCTGATTCTGCAAGGGTTTGAATGTCTTTTAAACCAGTTTCTGCACTGATTGGGCGTGCATTTTCACGAACCAATTTCATGCCATTGTAGTCCATTGGATTATGGCTAGCCGTCACTTCAATGCCACCTTGTACATCAAGATGGAAAGCGCCGAAATAAACTTCTTCAGTGCCTGTCATACCTAAATCAAGGACATTCACACCCGCATCATTTAAACCGCGAATAGTTGCTTGTTTTAATCCTTCGCTGCTTAAACGAATGTCGCAGCCAATGACGATTTTTTAGGTTGGTAGATTTGCCCATAGGCACGACCAATGTTATAGGCGATTTCTTCGTTCAGTTCTGTACCTAATTTTCCGCGAATATCATACGCTTTGAAGCAAGTCAGTTGAGTCATTTTGAAAAGTGCTGTTGTGTGTGAATGCCTTGCAGTATACAAAGAGATGGGGGAGTTGAACACTCACATATATGCGTCTAATGAAGATCAAATTTGATAGATATGCTCATGTTTACTTGTTTAAGAATAAAAAGGAACAGCCTAATTGACTGTGAGTAGCAAATTATTTTTGTATAGGCATTGCCTGACTTTTAGGGAGGCAAAAGTAACAAAAAACCTTGCGCAGCTTTAGTCGCTGCTCATGGACTGACAGCACATCCTGAACAATTTCAAAGCACTGCTTTGAAAGTAGCGCAAGGCAGTCCAACCAGTCGGTATTCATACCGGACTACTACGGTAGCAAGCAAGGTCTGGATTTAAATTAAGGATAAGAGCTTGGGCTTAATAAGGCAGTGAAAACAAAAAAGGTTGTTTCACGTGAAACAACCTTTTTTGATCCATAAAGTCTCCCTTTTAAAAGGGAGATTTAGAGGGATTTTAAGCTGACTTTGCTAGAACTTCAGCCATTGCTTTGGCAACTTTATAAACATTGTTCATGTTTAAACCAGCCACACAAATACGACCACTACGAACTAAGTAGATCGCATATTCTTCACGTAATGTATCGACTTGTTCAGCCGTTAAACCTGTATAGCTAAACATCCCTTTTTGATTCACAAGATAGCTAAAGTCACGATCAGGTAAGGCTTTAGTCAACTCATCTTTTAAGATGCTACGCATTTTAATAATACGCTCACGCATCTCTTTGACTTCGCCCTGCCATTGTTGGTTGAGATCGGCGTCATTGAGTACTTGATCAACCAACCATGCACCTGTTGTTGGTGGGCTAGAGTAGATACGACGTACTGTTGCTTTTAACTGGCCGAATGTGCATTTTGCGGCTTCAGCATCATCACATACGAAGGTTAAACCACCAACGCGCTCACCATACAGTGAGAAAATTTTAGAGAACGAGTTGCTGACAATAAAGTTCAAGCCCGCTTGGTCTAAAGCACGGATTGCATAAGCATCTTGTTCCATACCATCGCCAAAGCCTTGATAAGCAATGTCGAGGAATGGAATCAGGTTACGCTCTTTTAATACTGCAATCACTTGATCCCATTGTGCTGGATTTAAATCCGCGCCTGTCGGGTTGTGGCAGCAAGGGTGTAATAACACGATGCTTTGCTCTGGCAAAGTTTTTAATGTTGACAACATACCGTCAAAATCAACACCACGTGTCTCGGCATCAAAATATGGATAGAAGTTGCTCTTGATGCCTGCACCGTTGAAGATCGCAACGTGATTATCCCACGTTGGTTGGCTCACCCAAACTTCTGAATTTGGGAAATAAGTTTTTAAGAAATCTGCACCGACTTTTAATGCACCTGAACCACCCAAAGTTTGAATGGTAGCAACACGACCTTGTTGAATTGCTGGGCTATTTGCACCAAACAATAATGCTTGAATCGCATCACGGTATGGTTTGAAGCCTTCCATTGGGAGATAAAGTTTGGTTTTATCATTTTTAGGCGCAATACGTTTTTGAGCTTCGATAATGGTATCAAGCTGAGGAACGATACTGTCTTCGTTATAGTACAAACCAATACTCAGGTTAACCTTTTCAGCGCGAGAATCAGCATTAAACTGTTCCATTAAAGAGAGGATTGGATCGCCTGCATAAGGTGGGATATGTTGAAACATTAACAATGTCCTTTTATTCAACAAGGTGCATGGATGTGTCTTGAGGAGCGTTGCTCCAGATGCCCAATAATGTACCAATAAAGCGATGATGAAGCACGCTGTTATTTACATCTAGTGCAGTATTTACTTACAAATTTCATGGTAAATGGATCAATTATAGAGATTGTCTACAATCAAGCTGTCATACCATGGTCTTAGGATAAAGCCTAGTCAGAGTCAAAAAACGGAATAACCTAAATCAAAGAATAAAAAATTCATGCTACTAACTCATTGTTATGTAATTAAATTATTTATTTTTTCTTTATTTGTCGGGTGTTGTAAACGTTGTATCTAGATTATAGGGTTGACTGAGGAAGTCTGTTTTATTGTCGACAATCCTATTGCATTATTTCTATTATCCCGTTATAAAATCATCAAAAACTGTAGAGATTGTCGACAATATGCAAGATACCCTTGTTCCTCAAGCCATCAGCACAAGTCAGGGAATGACCCTGACGGAACATGTATTTAAGCAAATTCAATCGGCGATAGTATTAGGACAAATTCCTGCGGGCAGTAAGATTTCTGAGCCTGAGTTAGCACGTATTTATGGCATTAGCCGTGGCCCGCTACGTGAGGCGATCCATCGTCTCGAAGGTCAAAAACTGGTTGAGCGTACCGCCCATGTCGGTGCACGTGTTGTTTCATTGTCACTACAACAATTTAAAGAACTGTACCAAGTGCGTGCATCCTTAGAAGGTCTAGCTTGTAAACTCGCTGCACAGCATATTGATAAAAAACAAATTCTAGCCTTACGTGATGTATTGCGTATGCATGCCGAAGATGAAAACTTTAAAGCAGGTAAGGGTTATTACTTGCAAGAAGGCCAAGACGATTTCCATTACTGCATTATCAAAAGCAGTGGCAATAAAACCTTAGAAAAAATGTTATGTGATGAGCTTTATCACCTCATCCGAATGTATCGAATTCAATTTTCAAATACCCCAGATCGACCAAGTAAAGCTTGGGACGAACATATCCGCATATTAGATGCGATCGCTGAGGGTGATGGTGAATTGGCTGAAATGCTGATGCACCGTCACATCAATGCATCCTACAAAATTGTTGAGCAAACATTGCTGCAAACTCAAGGAGAACATCAACATGGCTAAATCTGCTGGTCAGCTATTCCGCGACGCGGTCGCAAATGAAAAACCATTACAAGTGGTCGGTGCGATTAACGCCAATCATGCATTGTTAGCAAAACGTGCAGGCTATAAAGCAATTTATTTGTCTGGTGGTGGTGTGGCTGCTGGTTCGTTGGGCTTACCTGATTTGGGTATTAGCAACCTTGATGATGTATTGACGGATGTACGCCGTATTACCGATGTGTGTGACCTACCGTTATTGGTTGATGTGGATACTGGTTTTGGAGCTTCAGCATTTAATATCGCACGTACCACTAAATCAATGATTAAGTTCGGTGCAGCAGCAATGCACATCGAAGACCAAGTCGGTGCAAAACGTTGTGGTCATCGTCCAAATAAAGCAATCGTCACACAACAAGAAATGGTGGATCGTATCAAAGCGGCAGTGGATGCACGTACTGATGAAAATTTTGTGATCATGGCGCGTACCGATGCTTTAGCGGTAGAAGGTTTACAAGCTGCGATTGATCGTGCAGGGGCATATATTGAAGCAGGTGCGGATATGTTGTTCCCTGAAGCAATCACTGAATTAGCGATGTACAAGCAATTTGCTGATCTCACCAAAGTGCCAGTATTAGCGAATATCACAGAATTTGGTTCTACACCATTGTTTACGACTGAAGAATTGGCTTCTGCGGATGTGAGCATTGCGTTGTACCCACTCTCAGCATTCCGTGCGATGAACAAAGCAGCAGAAAATGTCTATGAGACGTTGCGTAAAGAAGGCACACAGAAGAACGTAGTCGACACTATGCAAACCCGTCAAGAATTGTATGAACGCATTAACTATCACGCGTTTGAACAGTATCTTGACGCATCATTTGAAAAAGCAAAATAAGAAATCCCCCTAAATCTCCCTTTGGAAAGGGAGGGCTAGGGAGGGATTTTAGAACTCATAATTCACATAGAAAGAACAGAAAAGGACAATCTTATGAGCAGTAATGAAACTCCAACAGGCTTCAAGCCAAAAAAATCAGTTGCATTAAGTGGTCAAGTTGCAGGTAATACGGCACTTTGTACCGTAGGTCGTAGTGGTAATGACTTGCACTACCGTGGTTACGATATTCTTGACCTTGCAGTGGGTAGTGAATTTGAAGAAGTTGCACATTTGCTTGTACATGGCAAACTGCCAAACAAAGCTGAGTTGAAAGCGTATAAAGCAAAACTTAAAGCACTTCGTGGCTTACCAGCAGCATTAAAAACTGCACTTGAGCAGTTACCTCCATCTGCACACCCAATGGACGTCATGCGTACAGGTGTATCAGTTCTCGGTTGTTTAACACCTGAACATGAAGACCACAATGAAGCAGGCGCAAAAGACATCGCTGACAAATTAATGGCAAGCTTGGGTTCAATGTTGTTGTATTGGTATCACTTCAGCAATAACGGTCGTCGTATCGAAGTGGAAACCAATGATGACTCAATCGCTGCGCATTTCCTCCATTTACTTCATGGCGAAGCGCCATCTGAAGAATGGATTCAAGCGATGCATACCTCTTTGATTCTGTATGCAGAGCATGAATTCAACGCTTCTACATTTACTTCACGTGTTGTTGCAGGTACAGGTTCAGACATGTACTCAGCAATTACAGGTGGTATTGGTGCGTTGCGTGGTCCAAAACATGGTGGTGCTAACGAAGTTGCATTCGTGATTCAACAACGTTATGACAACGCAGACGAAGCAGAAGCAGACATCCGTAGCCGTGTAGAGAAAAAAGAAGTTGTGATCGGTTTTGGTCATCCTGTCTATACCGTTTCTGATCCACGTAACGAAGTGATCAAGAAAGTGGCGCGTGAACTTGCTGAAGCACAAGAAAATACCAAGATGTATCTGATCGCTGAGCGTTTAGAAGCAGTGATGAAAGAAGTGAAGAACATGTTCCCGAACCTCGACTGGTTCAGTGCGGTGAGCTATCACTTAATGGGTGTTCCAACAGCTATGTTCACACCATTATTCGTGATTGCACGTACAGCAGGTTGGTCAGCGCACGTGATTGAACAACGTCAAGACGGCAAGATCATTCGTCCAAGCGCGAACTATACTGGCCCTGAAAACTTAGAATTCAAACCATTGGCGGAGCGTGGTTAATGTCAAATCAATACCGTAAACCGCTGGCAGGTACCCAGCTCGAATACTATGACGTGCGTCAAGCCGTTGAAGATATTCAGCCAGGCGCATACGAGACCTTGCCATACACCTCTAAAGTGTTGGCAGAGCAGCTTGTACGTAAAGCTGATGCAGAAAACTTAACTGATTATTTAAAGCAATTGATTGAACGTCGTCAGGATATGGATTTTCCTTGGTATCCTGCGCGTGTTGTGTGCCATGACATCTTAGGTCAAACAGCACTGGTTGACCTTGCAGGTCTGCGTGATGCGATTGCTGACAAAGGTGGTGATCCTTCCAAAGTGAACCCAGTAGTTCCGACACAGTTGATCGTCGATCACTCTTTGGCAGTGGAATACGGTGGTTTTGATCCTGATGCGTTTGAGAAAAACCGTGCAGTCGAAGATCGTCGCAATGAAGACCGTTTCCACTTTATTGAGTGGACTAAAACTGCATTTAAAAATGTCGATGTAATCCCTGCGGGTAACGGCATTATGCACCAAATCAACTTGGAGAAAATGTCTCCAGTGATTCAGGCGCGTGATGGTGTAGCTTACCCAGATACCTGTGTCGGTACAGATTCACATACCCCGCATACTGATGCCTTGGGCGTAATTTCTGTGGGCGTGGGTGGCTTAGAAGCTGAAAACGTGATGTTGGGTCGCGCATCTTGGATGCGTCTGCCAGACATTATTGGGGTTGAGTTTGTGGGTCAGCGTCAAGCGGGCATCACGGCAACCGATATCGTATTGGCACTCACGGAGTTCTTACGTAAAGAGCGTGTGGTGGGTGGCTATCTCGAGTTCTTCGGTGAAGGTGCTGACAGCATGTCTGTGGGCGACCGTGCCACGATTTCGAACATGACACCTGAATATGGCGCAACTGCGGCGATGTTCTACATCGATCAAAATACCATTGATTATTTACGCCTGACAGGTCGTGAAGATGCACAAGTGGCATTGGTTGAGCAATATGCGAAAGAAATCGGTCTTTGGTCATCGGATATGACCAAAGCGCAGTACCCACGCGTACTTCGTTTCGATCTTTCAACAGTGACGCGTAACATTGCAGGGCCATCAAACCCACATGCACGCGTATCGACGGCTGACTTGAAAGAGAAAGGTATTGCAGGTGTGGTTGAAAACCGTACGGATGGTTTAATGCCTGATGGCGCGATCATCATTGCAGCGATTACCTCTTGTACCAATACCTCAAACCCACGTAACACAGTGGCAGCGGGTCTATTGGCACGTAAAGCCAATGAACTTGGCTTAGTGCGTAAACCTTGGGTGAAATCATCATTTGCACCGGGTTCTAAAGCGGCTGCGTTGTATCTTGAAGAAGCTGGCGTACTGAAAGACCTAGAAAAACTTGGTTTTGGTATCGTGGCGTATGCATGTACTACGTGTAATGGTATGTCAGGTGCACTTGATCCAGTGATTCAACAAGAAATCATTGACCGTGACCTATATGCGACAGCGGTACTTTCGGGTAACCGTAACTTCGATGGTCGTATCCATCCTTATGCAAAACAAGCGTTCTTGGCATCGCCTCCACTTGTGGTAGCGTATGCGATTGCAGGGACAATTCGTTTTGACATCGAAAAAGATGCACTGGGTACAGACAAAGATGGTCATCCAATTTACCTGAAAGATATCTGGCCATCTGATGCTGAAATTGACGCATTGGTCAAAGAAGCGGTGAAGCCTGAACAATTCCGCAAAGTCTACATTCCAATGTTTGACCTTGGTGAATTTGAGCAAGCGGAAAGTCCGTTATACGACTGGCGTCCGCAAAGTACTTACATCCGCCGTCCGCCGTATTGGGAAGGGGCGTTGGCTGCACCACGTACTTTGACCAACATGCGTCCGCTTGCAATTTTGGGTGACAACATCACGACTGACCATTTATCGCCTTCAAATGCAATCTTGATGGATTCGGCGGCAGGTGAATACTTGCACAAAATGGGCGTACCTGAAGAAGACTTCAACTCATATGCGACGCATCGTGGTGACCATTTGACTGCACAACGTGCAACATTTGCCAACCCGAAATTGTTTAATGAAATGGTGGTTCGTTCAGACGGCACGATTAAGCAAGGTTCAAAAGCGCGTGTTGAGCCTGAAGGCGAAGTGATGCGTATGTGGGAAGCGATTGAAACTTACATGAACCGTAAGCAGCCGTTGATCATTGTTGCGGGTGCGGATTATGGTCAGGGTTCAAGTCGTGACTGGGCAGCGAAAGGTGTTCGTCTTGCAGGTGTTGAAGCGATTGTGGCTGAAGGTTTTGAGCGTATTCACCGTACTAACTTAGTGGGTATGGGTGTTTTACCGCTTGAGTTTAAAGCGGGTGTGAATCGTAAAACATTAGGTTTGGATGGTACTGAGCTGTATAGCGTAATTGGTAATATTGCACCGCGTTCGACGTTAACTTTAGTGATTGAGCGCGCCACAGCAGATGGTAAAGAAGAGATTGTTGAAGTGCCTGTAACTTGCCGTTTAGATACAGAAGAAGAAGTTTCTGTTTATGAAGCAGGTGGTGTATTACAGCGTTTTGCACAAGACTTTTTAGAAGGTCAAGTGGCTTAATACTTTAGCTAAAAGTAATTGATATTGTTTAAAAAAGACCCTATCTTGATGATGGGGTTTCTTTAATGTCTAGTTATTGTTTAGATAGTTAAAGTGTACTAATAATATATTTTAGGATGAGATTTTTTCTTATCCACAGTTTTGGTTAATTGTATGAACGATAAAAAAATATTCTATCCTAAATTGCGATTTTTAACTTGTACGATCCTTGCTAACTCTTTAGTGATAGCGGGATGTGCAACTACAAAAGTAAATGGTTACGCGCCATATTCAAAATTTCTAGCCGCACGAGATGTTGTCAGTCAAGACTGCCTTGATATAAATCCGTCGGACAAAGACTATATTAACTACAGGGTTGCAGCTTCAAAACTATTAACGGTTATGAATGTTGATTCAGAACTATATAATCAAACATATAAAACTCTCTATAAAAATACTCGAACAACTTCCAAAGAAGAAAAATCCAATTGGTGTGAAAAATTGCGTTATGACATTGTCAATGAAACAAAAAATTTAGAAGGTGACTATAATGTTGCCTTAGAATCTTTAGAAATAACTCGCAAAGAACGAGCAGAGAAATGGGCAAATGCCATAGAAGCGATAGCTGTTACTATGTTAGTAGTAGGAGTAGGCTATGCTATGAGTTCATCATATCAAACACAGCAATATCAATATATTCCTATGTCATTACCTAGTCCAAATATAAATGGAATACATCGACAACAAAATGTAAATAACTACTTAGTTAATACTCCATCGGGATTGAGACAATGTAGTATAGTTTCAAATTATGTTAGATGTTCTTGATAAGTTTTTGATATTTACAATATTTATTTAAAATTTTTACATTTTTTGTATAAAACCTCAGCTTTAGATTGAGGTTTTTATCGAGAAAAAATGTCTTTATTAAGATAAATACAATTAGGGCTGTATATTTAGAATTATAAATACCTAATTTCCTCATAAAATCTAAGATTTTGATTTGTCGATTAGAAAATAATCACCTTAAGACTTGGATTGACTCTGAACTTAATTGTTATGGCTCCGAAGACTTATTACTAGACTATATATGGGGTTTAAAGGACATTTGCAGGAAATTTTAGGAGCTTCGATAGGAAAAAATGAATATAAGACTCTTTATGAGGAGCTTATCGGTTTTGTTCTAAGTTATTTGACCACTTATAAGTTTACTTGACCATTTATTCTTATGCTATCAAGTTATTTTTCTTGAAATTAATTGAATATATGATGATTATTTAACCAAAGCTAGAATAATCTTCACCTTTCCGACATTATTATTTGTCAGAAAGGTCAATAAATAATCAAAACTATCACGCTATAGTATATGAACCATTTCTAAAATCTATGGAGAACAAAGATGGTAACTGCTGGCGAAAAACCTGGAACTGGCTTCTATTTTTGTGTTCAATGCGGACACCGCACCTATTTAGAAATTGGTACTGATCGTTTACCTCCGTGTACCAAATGCCTTGGCAATCAATTCAACAGCAAGAATGCCTAAGCCGCAAACACCAAACAGTTACCCACTGTTTTGATGAAAGCCCTGTCACTCGATAGGGCTTTTTAATGTTTATGTTTAAATAATATAAATTATTAATTTAAAAATACTAACTCTTATATTATTCAAAAATATTAGATTCAACAATTTTCTTAGTAATATCTACTGCTGCATTATCAAGAGTTGCTTTTGCATCTCCTCCAAAAACACCCATGGATAATCTTGCATCAGTTGTTAAAGAGGCAATTTCTTTTCCATCTGCTTTGTTAATTAAATGAGCTTTTACAATGGCTTGAGCTTTTCCAGCACCGAATCCAACAAAATAACGTAATG
This sequence comes from Acinetobacter sp. NBRC 100985, assembly GCF_000241225.1. Lineage (NCBI taxonomy): Bacteria > Pseudomonadati > Pseudomonadota > Gammaproteobacteria > Moraxellales > Moraxellaceae > Acinetobacter > Acinetobacter sp. NBRC 100985. The sequence continues at coordinate 72,274 of NZ_BAEB01000001.1, forward strand.
CTCGGTTGCCTTGGTCAAAATCTAATTCATAAGTAATAATCGTATCATTACTGGTTAAATCATTTTTAATCTTATTTTTTGCTAATTGTTTATTTAGCTGTTGAGTAAAGTATTGCTCAAACTCTTGTTGATTGTTTGGCGTTTCAATTCTATAACTTTGCTGTTTAGTTTCTTTAGCAAAATTATCATTTTTTTTAACTAAGCTATTTGTTGTGCTACATGCTGATAAAGCAAGAGCGATTAGTAATACAGATATTTTTTTCATTACATTCCCCTTATATTAAAATTTTAAAGCAGGGTATATTAATGAAAATATTATTACAAAACTAGAGTTTATTTATATTTAATAAATATTTATAGAGTATAAATAACCTTTAACAATACAGGTATATTATGGAAACAATATTAGGACTCTGTATCGGCGTAGGATTAAGTGCCGCCTGTGGTTTTCGTGTGTTTGTTCCATTATTGGCGATGAGCATTGCAACACTGATGGGATGGTACGAACCCGCACAAGGTTTTGAATGGTTAGCATTGCCTTCAGTCTGTATGGCTTTAGGTTTTGCGACGATCTGTGAAATTGCCGCTTACTATGTGCCGTGGGTGGATAATCTGTTAGATACCATTGCCACGCCTGCCGCAGTTGTCGCGGGAACATTGACCACAATGGCAGTGAGTAGTGGGGAAATGTCACAGTTTGCGACGTGGGCAGCCGCGCTGATCGTAGGTGGCGGAACGGCAGGTGTGGTGCAAATGAGTACGGTCGCTGCACGAGGTTTTTCAACGGCAACCACTGGTGGATTAGGCAATTTTGTGGTGGCAACAGGTGAGTTGATTGGTTCAATCCTATTGTCGATTTTGGCATTTGTGATGCCAGTCGTGATTACGGTTTTGGTGATTATTCTTGTGATTGTAATGGTACGTTGGGTACGTGCTAAAAAGCAGGAACAAATAGGTCATTCAACATCATAAAATTGAAAGACAAGTAGATTACGGAAACTTAAACTGTATTTTCGAGTGAAAGTTTCCACGGTTTATCACCACTTCACACGTTTTAATAAAATATCTTTATACATAATAAAATCGCAAGCAAGGCTAAAAAACGGCTGCTTAAAGGTCGCAGGTTTATTATGCTCATAAAAGAAATGACCGACCCACGCAAAGCCATATCCGACCACAGGTAAAGCCCAAAGTAATTTGGCATTTCCAGTCACAACAGATGCAGCAGCGATACCAATCACGCAGCTTGTCCCTACGAAGTGCAGACGACGACAAGTCGCATTTTCATGTTGCGAAAGATAAAAAGGATAAAATTCAGCTAGGGTTTTATAACGAACATCACTGGCTTCCATTTGCTCAGTATTGTTTTTCATGAGTTCTTGAGTATTGTGAGACATACGACTGCTCCATTCGTTTAAGTCGTATTTATTTTGAACACTCCACCCAAAATGGTCTTGAACGAATATGCTATCTCAACAAAAGGAATCTGATTCAGCGAAGCAGAGCAAAAATTTGGTCTATGCTTGGGATGGTGTGATTATTTATGTGACTCAAGAACATTTGAATAAAGCACACGCACATTTTCCAGCATTGCTACAAATTAGCTGTGGTACACCATTTGCGATCACAGTGGATGAGCAGCCCCGCAGTTATCATGAAGTTGTGGTGATGGCATCTAATCTGCCGCACAGTACCGATTCAGAAAATCAGCCTTATATTGCGATTTTGATTGATCCTGATCATGCACTGTATGCTTATCTACATCCATTATTGAATGGGAATGCATTTTGCTCCTTAGCAGCATCCGCGCTTGGGTTATTTCAACAACGCTTTCAGCAACTCATGCTAGGGCAGCTCAGCCTAGAGCAAGTAAAACAATTGGTCTTGGATATTTTAGTTGTTTTAAATCCCAAGCCTCTTGCTTGTTTACCGTGGGATCAACGCATCTTGCACGCTTGTGACTACATCAAGCAGTGTGTGCCGCAACATATCCCAACCATTGCAGAAGTTGCAGCGCAGGTCGGATTGTCTGAGTCACGATTGATGCATTTATTTAGTGAGCAATTGGGCTTGTCGATGCGGCAATATATTTTGTGGCTCCGCATACGCTATGCAATCAAGTTGTGGATGCAAGGTAAAAGTTTGATCGAAATTGCAATGGAGTCAGGCTTTTCGGATCAGGCGCATTTCACTCGAACTTTGCGCCGTATGGTTGATTTTGCACCGTCTATGCTGAAAGCCAATACCATTTTTATCAGCGATTTTTCTACTTCAAAATAAAGTTTAATAGCTTATAAATACGCGGGTTATTCCAACTAAGACTCGAAAAATAACGAGGAAACGAGTAAATTACATTCACATTTTGATCGTGCGTTAGCGTTTATGGCTTTTACTTGGATTCTATTCACTATCATGGCTGCATTTATGCAGGCTTGGCGTAACGCATTTCAAAAACAACTCAGCACTTCAGTGGATGCTTACGGCACAACACTGGCACGCTTTCTATTTTCACCGCTTTTTGCCTTTAGTTATCTAGCCTTTCTATATGTGCAAAAACCTGTCACGGCAGCGGTTCATTTCTCAGATAAGTTTTGGTTTTACATTGTCATTGCTGGTGTGAGTCAGATCTTTGCGACTGCTTTGATGGTGATGCTATTTCAACAAAAAAACTATGCCATCGGGGTTGGACTTGCCAAAAGTGAAGCAATTTTAGCGGCAATCGTCGGGGTAATCTTTTTACAGGAACATCTCACGACATGGGGCTGGGTGGGGGTTCTGATCGGTGCGGTTGCAGTCTTTCTATTAAGTAAAGGTCGTCAGCATACTGAACTTTCAATGAAAACCTTAATGATCGGTTTGGGTAGTGGTTTGTGTTTTGCGATCACTTCATTATTGGTTCGTGAAGCTAGCTTAGAACTGACTATGTTGCCATTTCTGCATCGTGCAGCGTGGGTATTATGCTGTTTGATCAGTTTTCAATGCATCATCATGTTGCTGTATTTGGGAATTTTCAGCCGTGAAACGCTTTATCTAATGTGGCAACGTCTCGGCTTGGTCTTTAAAGTCAGTGTGTGTAGCTTTCTCGCGTCGGTGGGTTGGTTTAGCGCGATGAGTATGCAGACAGTTGCGATTGTGAAAACGCTTGGTCAGGTCGAAATTTTATTTAGCCTATTAATTTCAGCCTTTTTCTTTAAAGAAAAATTGGCGAAAACAGATCATTTGGGTTTGTGGTTGGTGATTGTGGCTGCGATTATGGTGATTTGGGCATAGTCGAATGATGCGGAAACAAGAGTTGAAAATATTCATTGGGCAGGAAAGATTGCTTTGGCGTATTCAGGGCAATACGAATTTGAGCATGATTTTTCAGTTTATCTCGAAAATGTGGCTTTTCCTCAGCTGATTCATGATTAAAATTTCGATTAAATATGCTTTGATTAGAATTTTTATATGATTAATTTGTGAAGTATGGGAAAAAATTCGGATTATAAATATAGATATGCAAAATTATTTTATTATTGGCTAAAAATACCATTTTTTAGGAAAACAATCCCATCAGCTTCCCCCTAAACTATATCGCAAGGGTGTGAAAGGGATCGAAAAGAGTAGCATGCACCGACGCTTACAAAGCAAGTGTGTACTTACCCAAAAGGTCTCGATTCGGCTTAGGACGCTATAGATCAAAAGTTTATAGGCAAAGGTTATGGCTTACAAAGTCATAGGTGTTGAAGTAAACAACCTCTGTTTTCCCTTGATACCCTAAAAAATTTAATCTCAACAGAATATGACCAATCAGATATAAATAATAAAAACTAGATCAAGAAAACTAAAATCGAATGTGAAATAAATCGTTAAATCTTCTAATTTTGAATGTAATTCGCTGTTTTTATATTAAAAAACAAAATGATATAATTTGCCTAAAGTTAAAATCAAAAGATGATCATACTGGAATAGGTCAGAAAAATAATGAATGAATTCGATCTAAAAATACGTTATCCGCACCAAACAGGCCGCAATGATGCTGATCATTTGGGCGCATTTGATATTGAAACGATTTTGAAAAAATTTGATGAGGTTGCTTGGCGACAGCAGTTGGTACGTCAGTTGCAATTAGACGGGGCAAGTACCAGTTTTATCGTTACAGATGAACGTTCAGGGCACACGATTCGAATCATCTTGGACGCTTTTGCTAAAACGCAGCATTTAGAATTTAAACTGGAAAGTAATATTCCTGTTTTAATTGCAAAAAAGGATGTTTTTGGGCTGCTGACACGAAAAACAAAAGACAGTATTTCATTTAAACATTTAACGCAAAGTCGTGCCAAAGAATATCTACTTGCATTTATGAATGGTGAAATAGCGGAACTAGAAACGCTATATCGTGAAAATTTAAGCAAGCCAATGAAGTCAGCTTCTTAGTAGATCAATAACAAATCATGAAACCAGATGAATAAATGAGATCAAAGATTCTTTATTCATCACACCTGCTAAAAATAAAAAATCATTGTACCCGCATGGTTTGGTTGTTCTATCGAGCGCGATGGTTAAATTCTCTGGATAAGCCGCTATAATCATTTGGCTTTTTTGAATCTGTTTTTATGTCCCATGCCGTTAAATGACAATTTTATCTATATGCCACCGCAAGAACCTTTAGAGATCTTGTATGAAGATGATGATTTAGTGGTGGTTAATAAGCCTGCAGGTTTATTGTCGGTGATGGGCCGTTTGCCAGAGCATCAGGACAGTGCTTATTTACGCGTTTTGGAAAAATATCCAGCTGCCAAAGTGACGCACCGTTTAGATATGGCAACCTCTGGTTTGTTGATGTTCGCCAAGCATCGAGAAGCCGAAGTCGCGGTCAGTAAAATGTTCCAAGCGCGTACAGTCAAAAAATACTATGTTGCACTGGTTCAAGGACAAATTCAGGCAGAAGGGAGTGTAGAAGTCCCATTGATCACGGATTGGGAAAATCGTCCACGTCAGATGGTGCATTTTGAGTTAGGGAAATCTGCCAAAACCTTATTTCAGTTGATGGATTATGATGCTGCAAAGGATCAAAGTCGGGTGCGTTTAGAGCCTGTGACAGGTCGCTCGCATCAGCTCCGCGTGCATATGATGCATATTGGCCATTCGATTATGGGCGATAAACTTTATCATCCCGAACCTACCAAATTTCATTTAAAACGGATGGCATTACATGCGGCTTATCTCGCATTTCAACATCCCTTGAACATGCAGGCGATAGAAATCCGCTCTGATGTGCCATTTTAGTATTGAGAAGAAATGGAAAATACTATGCAGGCAATTCAGCAAACGCATTGGACAGATTTAACTGCTGAACAACAAGCGCAATTGAAAGCACTTTTATTAGAAGCTGATCCCAGTTGGGAGCACATCTCAACATATCTTTTTGATGCGAAGATTTTTGTCGTGTGTAATGCCGAAAATGAATGTATTGCGCAGCTATGTTTGCTCGAAAATCATGATCAAGCTGAGATTAAAAACTTAACAGTAGCGGATGCTTTTCAGGGACAAGGAATTGCTAAGGCTCTCATTCGACATGCGATTGCATATGCCAAGCAACGATCAACAGCATCTATTATCGTTAAAACAGGCAATTCTAGCTTAGATCAGTTGGCACTCTATCAAAAATGTGGTTTCCGAATGTCGCACATTGAGGTCGATGTTTTTAAAGATTACCCAGAGGCAATCTATGAACATGGTATTCGTTGTTTAGATCAAGTGGTACTGATGATCCAACTCAGTCAAGCTGAGTGATTCTATAAGGCAATTTTGATTATTTTTTAACTACAATAATGATATCGATAGGTCTAAAAACTGACATAAAAATAGGTTAATCTATAGCCAAACAATCAAATCCAAAACATAACAAAGGATACTCATATGACACGCGACTACGATCAATTCCCTGATAACGATAATGGCAATGTACTCTGGCAAATGGTTGAAGATGGCAATGACCTGAGCGAACCGCATGAAGTTGAGTTTTCGGTTGTCTTTGCAAAACAAGAACAAGTGGAAAAGTGTGCATTGCACTTATTACACCAAGAGCAAAAAATTTCCTTGTATCAAGAGGAGCTTCATTCAGATGGTTCTGATTTATGGGTGCTGAATATCCATGTCAACATGATCCTAGAATATGAAGATATTGAAGATCTAGAAGAATGGATGACCCGTATCGCTCAAGAGTTTGGCGGTGAATACGATGGCTGGGGTTGTATGAGCTATATCTATGATGAAGAAGATGAATAGCAGCAGCCTGAATGATTAAAAATATCAGTTCGCTCGTCATCATTTGGAGATTCTTAATTTAAGAATCTCCTCTAAGCTTTTATTTAAAAAAACAAGACCATTCACCCTCAAGCGCTTTAAATCATTTATACACCCATATCGAGATATAAGCTTTCTTTCACCTCTTCCATCACCACATAACTATGTGATGAAGCCGAAGCGGGTAGTTTTTTTAATAAATCACCTAACAATCGGCGATAGGCGCTCATTTCTTTGAGTCTTGCTTTAACAAGATAGTCAAATTCACCCGAAATCAAATGGCATTCCAATACTTCTGGAATATCGACCAAATCTCGAGCCACTTGGTCAAATACATCACCAGATTTTGCGGAAAGTTTGATCTCAAGAAACACTAGTAGATTACGATCGACCAGTTCTGGGTTCAGACGAGCGTAATAGCCCATGATGATCCCTTCTCGTTCTAAGCGTTTAACACGTTCTGAACAAGGTGTGGTCGATAAGTTGACACGAGAAGCCAGTTCACTAATCGCGATCCGTCCTTCGCGTTGCAGAATATCTAAAATCAGGCGATCAATACGGTCTAATTTACGCATAGATTATTCCCTTTTATTTTAATTTTTGCATGACAAAAAATATGAATTACCTAGATTATAAGCATAAAAACAGTCAAATAAACTATTGATCCAAAAATATACTAGTTAAATAAACTAGTGTGTGCGTGAGGGATCTGTTATGCGCGTAATCGTTTTAGGAAGTGGTGTCATTGGTGTAGCAAGTGCTTACTACCTAGCGCAACAAGGTGCTCAAGTGACTGTACTTGACCGTCAATCTGGTCCTGCCAAAGAAACTAGCTTTGGTAATGCAGGACAAATCTCCCCAGGATATTCAACGCCGTGGGCTGCTCCCGGCATTCCATTTAAAGCTGTTAAATGGATGTTCCAACATCACGCACCGTTGGCAATTAATATTGATGGCAGTATGTGGCAGCTTCAGTGGATGGCACAGATGCTGAAAAACTGTAACCCACAAAGTTATGCGGTGAATAAAGAGCGCATGATGCGTGTGGCGGAATACAGTCGTGATTGTTTACGTGATTTAAGAGAACAAACAGGTATTAACTACGAAAATCGTGCTAAAGGAACGCTACAGATTTTCCGTAATGAAGCCCAACTTGAAGCTGTACAGCGCGACATTCAAGTACTCAAAGAGTGTGGCGTTGATTTTGATTTATTAAATGCACAACAACTTGGGTCAGTCGAGCCTGCATTGGCACATAACGATCATTTGGTGGGTGGCTTACACTTACCTAATGACGAAACAGGCGACTGCTTTCTGTTTACCAATGCGTTGGCAAAACTAGCGCAAGACCTAGGTGTTGAGTTCAAGTTTGATCAAAACGTTGAAAAACTGATCGTTGAAGGTGATGAGATCAAAGGCGTTATGGTCGATGGAGCCGTTTTAACCGCTGATCGTTTTGTTTTGGCATTTGGTAGTTACTCGCGTGATTTCTTAAAACCGTTAGAGTTAAATCTACCAGTTTATCCAGTGAAAGGTTATTCACTCACGATTCCAATTGTTGAGCCGAAATTTGCACCACAATCTACGGTACTCGATGAAACTTATAAGGTTGCGATTACTCGTTTTGATCAGCGGATTCGTGTGGGTGGTATGGCTGAATTAAGTGGTTTTAATTTAGGTCTCAATCAAGATCGCCGTGCAACATTGGAAATGGTGACGCAAGATTTATTCCCAGGCGGTGACTTGAAACAAGCATCTTTCTGGACAGGTCTTCGTCCAATGACCCCTGACAGCACACCAATCATCGGAGCAACACAGTATAAGAATCTATTCCTCAACACAGGACATGGAACTTTGGGTTGGACGATGGCATGCGGATCTGGAAAACTGATCAGTGACCTTGTGTTAAATCATCGTACCGACATCAGTACAGATGGTTTATCGATTCAGCGTTATTCACACGCGGCATAGTAACGAATTACAAGGAAGTTCATTATGCCTCGTCCAATTACCGCAGTTATTCATCAGCAAGCGTTAACTCAGAATCTAGCTGTTGTTCGGCAGTCCGTGCCGAACAGCAAGGTTTTTGCTGTGGTCAAAGCCAATGCCTATGGGCATGGAATTGAGCGTGTCTATTCATCATTTAAAAGTGCCGATGGTTTTGCCTTACTCGATATTGAAGAAGGCAAACGCTTACGTGCTTTAGGATGGACAGGCCCAATTTTGCTGCTTGAGGGTATTTTTTCTCCTCAAGACTTGTTTGATTGTGCTCAATATCAGCTTAGTTTTACCATTCACAATGAGCAACAAATCGAATGGTTGCAGCAGCACATTTATCCTGCCCAGTTTGATATTTTTCTCAAAATGAACAGTGGAATGAACCGTTTAGGCTTTAAACCACAGCAATATCGTAAAGTTTGGCAACACCTAAATAGCCTCCCAAATGTGGGAAAAATCACCCATATGATGCATTTCTCTGATGCAGATGGTGAGCGGTTTGGGCATGTCGGCATTAATTATCAAATCAAAGAATTTGAAGCTGCAATTCAATATCTTCCGGGTGAAAGATCCGTCAGTAATAGTGCTGCGATCCTACGATACCAAGATCAACTTCAGTCCGATTATGTACGTGCAGGCATCATGCTGTACGGCAGCTCTCCTGACTTTCCCAAACATAGCATTCAAGATTGGGGGCTTGCGCCGACCATGAGCTTACGCAGTGAGTTAATTGCGGTGCAGCATCTCAATCCGAAAGAAAGTGTGGGTTATGGCTCAAGCTTCGTCGCTGAACGAGCAATGAAGATTGGCATTGTGGCATGTGGTTATGCCGATGGTTATCAGCGTATTTCACCGACTGGAACACCTATATTGGTCAATGGGATTCGGACGCGAACCATTGGTCGTGTCAGCATGGATATGTTGGCAGTCGATTTGACGCCAGTTGAGGATGCTGAAGTCGGCAGTGAAGTGGTGCTTTGGGGTAAATCCCACACAGGAACAATTTTATCCATTGATGATGTAGCTGCGGCTTCGGGCACAGTTGGTTATGAACTGATGTGTGGAGTCACTGCGCGTGTTTCATTTATAAATCAGCAATAAGGAAAGAACAGTGTCTCATTCAGATATCCAAAAGATAAATACCAATGAAGTGATGAGTGCCGTAACGGTATTTAACAAGGTGGTGTATTTATCTGGGCAAGTACCCAAAAATGCAGATCTTGATATCGAAGGTCAAACGCGCGAAGTGCTTGCGACCATTGATACGTTATTGGCATCGGCAAATACAGATAAATCTCGTTTATTGTCAGCACAACTCTTTATCAAAGATTTATCGGATTTCCAAACGGTGAATACGATATGGGTTGATTGGTTAAAAGGTTGTGTCGCTCCCTCGCGCGCGACCATTCAAGCGGATTTAGTCAATCCGAAATGGTTAATCGAAATTGCAGTTGTTGCAGCACAAAAATAAGGCAATCAGCCTTATTTTTGCTTAAAGAATATTAAAAAAGAAGAAAAGTAACGTATTTGCTATAGCTAAAACTAAGTCAGATACGTATTTTCTTGCAAACAGAATGGATTGGTTATTTTAAAAGACAGCTGGGAATAGCGCATAAATAAGCAGCCAATCCATTTAGGAAGTAGTAAAAGGAACTTTTGTTATGACGGTTATTCATAATCAGTCAGAAGGTGAACAAGCACCTCAAGACTTACAACGGAAATTATCCAATCGCCATTTGCAATTGATTGCGATCGGCGGCGCGATTGGTACAGGTCTCTTTATGGGATCTGGCAAAACCATCTCCCTCGCAGGGCCATCCATCTTGTTTATTTACATGATTATTGGCGGCATGTTTTTCTTTTTAATGCGTGCTCTCGGTGAATTGTTACTGGCAAATTTACAGTACAAATCTTTCGTAGATATGGCGCATGATTTAATCGGGCCTTGGGCTGGCTATTATTTAGGTTGGACGTATTGGCTCGGTTGGGTGCTGGTTGGTATTGCTGACTTGGCCGCAGTGATTAACTATCTTGGTTTTTGGTTACCTGACGGCACAACCTTTACCCCGATAGGGCAGGCGGCGATTAGCGCGGGCTGCGTATTGTTTGTATTGGCCCTCAATTTACTTACAGTCAAATTGTTTGGTGAAGTCGAATTTTGGTTTGCACTGATTAAAATCCTCGCGATTATTGGTTTGATTGCGATTGGTGGTTACATGATTTTCAGTCACTTTACCGCACCTCATGGCACAGTGGCATCACTCAGCAATATTTGGTCGCATGGCGGGATGTTCCCGAAAGGTGCTGAAGGCTTCTTGGCAGGTTTTCAGATCGCCGTATTTGCCTTTGTCGGGGTCGAGTTAATTGGAACAACAGCGGCGGAAACCAAAGACCCGCACAAGAACCTTCCAAAAGCGATCAATGCTATTCCGATTCGTATCATTTTATTCTATGTGCTGGCATTGCTTGTGGTGATGGCGGTTACACCGTGGAATAGTATTAGCCCAGATAAAAGCCCATTTGTAGAGTTGTTCATGAATGCAGGTATTGTGACATCAGCAATCATCATGAACTTGGTGGTGCTTTCATCAGTAATGTCATCGATGAACAGTGGTGTATTCTCTACCAGTCGTATGTTATTTGGTTTATCTAAAGATGGTCAGGCGCCGAATGCGTTTGGTCGTTTGTCCAAAAGTGCAGTCCCTGCCAATGGTTTGATTTTCTCGTGTGTATTCATCATGGGTGGCGCAGTACTTCAGTACTTTGTCCCAAATACGATGGAAGCATTTACCTTAGCTAGTTCTTTATGCGTGATTCTATTTATCAGTGTGTGGAGTCTAATTATGGTCTGCTATATCCGCTATCGTAAGTTACGCCCAGAATTACATGCACAATCAAATTTCAAGATGCCGGGCGGCGTGTTCATGTCTTATGTGGTGATTGCATTCTTGCTATTTGCTTTAGTGATTTTGGCACTTGAGCCTGACACCTTAAAAGCATTGTATGTCAGCCCATTGTGGGTGGTCATTTTAGCGGTGACCTATCAATTGTTATATAAGCCACGTATGCGCAAACTTCGTGGTGAACTAGCTTAACTAGCTATTGCATATCTCCCATCAAAAGAGCTGATCATGAAAGGTCAGCTCTTTTTCTATTTGCCATTTAGTATCTTAATCGACTAGTAAATGTTGATATTTATCAGCTTGTTTACGTAAGTAATCCCAAACCAGTTTGATCCGTGGCTCATGCTGTAAATCCACAAAAGTTAGCATCCAAAAGGTATGATTAAAACGGACTTGTTCAGCGAGTACATCATTTAGTTCGGTTTTATCGTGCGCTAAAAACTTGGGCAAAATTGCCAATCCAGCACCTGCGCTGACCGCAATTTGTTGAGCCAAAATACTGCTGCTTCGGAAATTTGCTGTCAGTTTGAGAGGAAGGCGCTCTAAGCAATACAGTTCAGGACTATAGACCAGATCATCAATATAGTTGACGAAGCGATGTTGAGTTAAATCTTCTAAACGTCGAATCGGTGGATTTTGTGCTAAATAATTTTTACTGCCATATATCTTTAGAGAATAGTCTGACAACCGCGTAATGATATATGGCCCAGATGTAGGACGGTCAATTGACACTACAATATCGGCTTCACGATGCGACAGCTTAATCATCTTGGGTACAGGGATAAGATCGATAGTGAGCAAAGGATAATGAATCGAAAACTCGGCAAGTAGACGTGCAAGAAATGCCGTACCAAAACCTTCAGGTGTGCCAATTCGCACACGGCCTTGCAAAGGTTGATGTGGTTTTTCGATTTGTAGAAAGGCCTGTTCCATCTGCTCAACTCGTGGAACAAGGGCTAATCCTTCCATCGTTAGTTCATAGCCAGAAGCTTCTCGCTTAAACAACGTCGTGCCTAAAGTCAGCTCCAAAGCCTGAATCCGTCGCGCTACAGTGCTGTGTTCAACACCGATTACCCGTGCTGCATTGGTCAAAGTCTTGGTTCTCGCCAAGACCAAAAAAAATTGTAGATGATCCCAATCCACTTTCATTTTTATTGTATTCCCTGTGCATATTTGCACATCAATCGTGCATGAATTTGCGTTGGTGGTCAAAGCATTCTTTGCTAGTCTCGAACAAACGTTAAAAAAAGAAAATACGACGAATCGCTATTTTCGAAAATGTGAACACAATAAAAATAGGCCTATGGAGAGGTTATGAATACAATCCAGAAAATCGAGCTGGAAACAGCAAAGCTACTCATTAATGGACAATTTATCGAGTCTGAAACACAGGAATGGCAAGATATTGTCAATCCTGCAACTCAAGAAGTGATTGGTCGTGTGCCATTTGCGACTGTTCAGGAAGTTGATGCTGCCATTCAAGCTGCACAAGATGCATTTGCGTCTTGGCGTCAAACGCCGATTCAGGCACGTATGCGTATCATGTTGAAGTTACAAGACTTGATCCGCACCAACATGAAAGAAATTGCACGCGTGCTGACCGCTGAACAAGGTAAAACGTTGGCGGATGCAGAAGGCGATATTCAACGTGGCTTAGAAGTGGTTGAGCATGCTTGCTCAGTCGGTACATTACAAATGGGCGAATATACCGAAGGTGTTGCTCGTGGTGTCGATACTTATACCTTGCAGCAACCTTTGGGTGTTTGTGCTGGGATTACCCCATTTAATTTTCCTGCCATGATTCCATTGTGGATGTTCCCAATGGCAATCGTTTGTGGCAATACCTTTGTCCTCAAACCTTCTGAGCAAGATCCACTTTCGACCATGATGTTGGTTGAACTGGCGATTCAAGCAGGCGTTCCAGCAGGTGTACTCAATGTAGTACATGGTGGTAAGGAGGTCGTAGATCGCTTATGTACCAATCCGCTGATTAAAGCGATTTCTTTTGTTGGTTCAACCGCAGTTGGAACCCATGTGTATAACCTCGCAGGGCAGCATGGCAAACGCGTGCAGTCGATGATGGGTGCAAAAAATCATGTGGTAGTCATGCCTGATGCCAACAAAGAACAAACGCTAAATGCCTTAGTCGGTGCTGCATTTGGTGCAGCAGGGCAACGTTGTATGGCGCTTTCAGTTGCCGTCATGGTGGGCGAAAGTCAGCAATGGGTACAAGAGTTGGTTGAAAAGGCCAAAACCTTAAAAGTAAATGCAGGGCATGAGCCAAATACAGATATTGGCCCTGTGATTTCTAAACGTGCCAAAGCCCGTGTAATGGATCTGATCAACAGTGGCGTTGAGCAAGGTGCTGAACTTCTGTTAGATGGTCGTGATGTTCAAGTGCTTGGTTATGAGTCGGGTAATTTTGTTGGCGCAACAATTTTTAATGGCGTGACAACTGACATGCGCATTTATAAAGAAGAAATCTTTGGGCCTGTGCTAGCGATTATTTCGGTCGATAGTTTGGACGAGGCGATTGCTTTGATCAATGCCAACCCATTTGGTAATGGTGTGGGTTTATTTACCCAAAGTGGCGCGACGGCACGTACTTTCCAAAACTTAATTGATATTGGTCAAGTGGGCATCAATATTCCAATTCCTGTGCCTGTTCCATTCTTTAGTTTTACAGGTTCGAGAGGCTCAAAACTGGGTGATTTAGGTCCGTATGGCAAGCAAGCGGTACAGTTCTATACGCAAACCAAAACCATTACCAGTCGTTGGTTTGAAGACAGTAATGATGTCGGCGGCGTAAATACCACCATTAGTTTACGTTAAGGGGAATCAGGGATGAATATCGCCTTTATCGGTTTAGGAAATATGGGCGGCAGAATGGCCCACAACCTGCTCAAAGCAGGGCTTACAGTTTATGGTTATGACCTGAGTGAAGTAGCCAATCAGCACTTTGCCGAAGCAGGTGGTGTGGTGTGCGACAGTCCACAAGCAGCTGCCAAACAAGCGGATGTAGTGATTACCATGTTACCTGCTGCAAAGCATGTCAAAGAGGTTTATCTCGGAGAACATGGTGTGCTGGAAGCATTGAAAGCAGGTGCTTTATGTATTGACAGCAGCACGATCGACCCTAAAACCATTCAAGATATTGCTGAGATTGCACACAGTAAAAATATCAACATTTGCGATGCTCCTGTTTCTGGCGGAACCATTGGTGCTCAGGCAGGTACGTTAACGTTCATGGTAGGTGCTGATGAGTCCACCTATCAGGCGGCTAAAGCAGTGCTTGGTCATATGGGTAAAAATGTCATCCACTGTGGCGATGTTGGCGCAGGGCAAATTGCCAAAATCTGCAATAACCTCATTCTCGGTATTTCCATGACTGCTGTGGCTGAGGGCATGGCACTCGGTGTGAAACTTGGCATTGATCCAAAAGCATTGGCTGGTGTAATCAATACATCAAGTGGGCGCTGTTGGAGTTCAGATGTGTGTAATCCGTGGCCGCATATTAGCGAAAATGCTCCAGCTTCTCGTGGCTATCAAGACGGTTTCGCGACACAACTGATGTTGAAAGATTTAGGTCTTGCTGTTGAAGCCGCAGGTCAGGTCAAACAGCCTATTCTATTAGGCGGTATGGTGCAGCAGCTCTATCAACAAATGTGTATGCGTGGAAATGCACATTTAGATTTTTCGAGCATTATTCACCAATATTTGCCTGAAGAAGCTTAAATAACACAAAGCCATAGGATGGCTTTTCAATCAATAAATGAAACTCTGTCGTAAATAACAACAAATCCAGACTGAGGGAATAGAGATGCTCAATTATAAAGATGTGGCACAAACTTTTGATTTTGAAAGTACGGCTCAAAAAATGTTGTCAGGTTCGTTAGATGCACTCAATGCGTGTTTTGAGTGTTGCGACCGACATGTAAATGGTGAAAAAGTGGCGTTGTATTGGCAAGGCAAAGATGGGCGTAAGGCGCAGTTTACCTTTCGCCAATTGCAACAATGGTCGAGCCAATTTGCTAACTTTTTAAAATCTCAAGGCGTGCAGGCAGGCGATCGCATTTCGGGATTATTGCCAAGAACCCCTGAATTATTGGTCACGATCTTTGCTGCGTGGCGAATTGGTGCCGTATATCAACCGCTATTTACGGCATTTGGCCCGAAAGCGATCGAACATCGTATTCAGCTTGCGCAAAGTAAGTTGGTGGTGACGGATGTGGTCAATCGCAGCAAGCTTGATGAGGTTGAACATTGCCCAGCAATTGTGACGGTTGCTGATGCTGAAGGTGCAGCACTTAATCCAAGTGATTTTAACTTTTGGCATGTATTAAATCAGCAGTCTAATCAATGTGAATTGGTCATGCGTAATATTCAAGATCCCTTTTTATTGATGTTTACCTCTGGAACAACAGGGCCAGCCAAACCACTTGAAGTACCTTTGAAAGCCTTACTTGCCTTTGGTCGATATATGCAAGATGCGATTGGCTTAACTGAAGATGATGCGTTTTGGAATATTGCTGATCCGGGTTGGGCTTATGGTCTGTATTACGCAATTACTGGGCCGTTATTCTTAGGGCATGCAACTTTGTTCTACGAAGGTGGCTTTAGCACCGATAGTCTGTGTCAAATCGTCAAGGATTATCAAATCACCAACTTGGCAGGAGCACCAACGGCTTACCGTATGATGATGGCTGCCGATCCCGCACAAATGGCAGCATTAAAAGGACAATTTCGTGTCGTCAGTAGTGCAGGAGAACCGCTCAACCCTGAAGTGATCCGTTGGTTTAGACAGGTACTTGATGCACCGATTTATGACCATTACGGACAAACTGAGGTGGGCATGGTGGTGTGTAACCATCATGGTTTACACCATGAAATCCGTGAGGGTGCGGCAGGATTCCCTAGTCCGGGCTATCGAATTGCAGTTGTCAATGAACAGGGTGAGGAACTCCCGCCTGATACTGCTGGGATTTTAGCAGTGGATATCAGCCAATCGCCGATGATGTGGTTTGGTGGCTATAAAGAAAGTCGCAAATCACCTTTTGTTGGTCATTATTACTTAACAGGTGATACCGCTGAACTACACAGTGATGGCAGCATGAGTTTCGTTGGGCGTAGTGATGATGTGATTACTACATCAGGTTATCGAATTGGCCCATTCGATGTTGAGAGTGCGTTGTTGGAACATGATGCTGTTATCGAAGCTGCTGTAATCGGCGTGCCTGATCCAGATCGTACCGAGTTGGTGAAAGCCTTTGTGATTTTGGCTACAGGGGTGCAGTCTACCGCTACACTTGCTGAGGAACTCAGTCAGTTTGTGAAAAAACGTCTCTCTGCGCATGCATATCCGCGTCTGGTTGAGTTCGTAACGGAATTACCCAAAACACCAAGTGGCAAGATTCAACGTTTTTTATTGCGGAATCAGGAAATTGCTAAGCAACAAGCAAAAGCAGGATAAAGGAAGTAACGATGCAATTTACTGAAGAACAATTGTTAATTCGTGATATGGCGAAAAGCTTCGCTCAAGAACAAATTAAACCGAATGCCAGCGATTGGGATCGTGATGGCACTTTTCCCAAAGCAGCACTAGCGCAAATGGGGCAGCTTGGTTTTATGGGCATGCTTGTTCCAGAGCAATGGGGTGGGTCAGACACAGGCAATTTGGCCTATGTGTTGGCACTGGAAGAAGTTGCTGCGGCTGATGGTGCGACCTCGACTATTATGAGCGTGCATAACTCGGTGGGCTGTGTGCCGATTTTAAAATTTGGTAGCGATGAGCAAAAACAACGCTTTTTAAAACCCCTAGCTCAAGGTGAAATGATCGGCGCATTTGCTTTAACCGAACCACACACAGGTTCGGATGCTGCAGCCATCAAAACTCGCGCAGTTAAAGATGGTGAGGATTATATTCTGAATGGTGCAAAGCAGTTTATTACTTCTGGTCATAATGCAGGGGTGATTATCGTCTTTGCCGTGACTGATCCGAGCGCAGGTAAAAAGGGTATTAGTGCCTTTCTCGTGCCACGTGATACACCCGGGTATGAGGTCATTCGTGTCGAAGAGAAATTAGGTTTACATGCTTCGGATACCTGTCAGATTGCTTTGACCGATGTACGTGTGCATAAAAGTTTGATGTTGGGTAAAGACGGCGAGGGGCTGAAAATTGCACTCGCCAATTTGGAAGGTGGTCGTATTGGGATTGCAGCACAAGCAGTGGGTTTGGCGCGTGCAGCTTTAGAAGAAGCAACACACTATGCCAAAGAACGTCTGACATTTGGTAAACCAATTTTCGAGCATCAAGCGATTGCCTTCCGTCTTGCCAGTATGGCAACAGAGATCGAAGCTGCACGACAACTGGTTCATTATGCTGCACGTCTCAAAGAAGCAGGTCAGGCTTGTTTGAATGAAGCATCAATGGCCAAATTATTTGCTTCAGAAATGTCAGAACGTGTTTGTTCGAGTGCCTTACAGGTTTTTGGCGGTTATGGCTATCTGAAAGATTTTCCAATCGAGCGAATTTATCGTGATGCACGAATTTGTCAGATTTATGAAGGTACTAGCGATATTCAACGTTTAGTGATCGCACGTAGTCTATAAAACTCAAACAAGGATTGAATGATGCAGTGGCAAACTATTTTATTGGAAAAGCGTAATGGTGTTGGGTTAATTACCCTCAATCGTCCTAAAGCCTTAAATGCGCTAAACAGTGAATTGATCAGTGAAGTGAATCAAGCCCTCGACCAACTGGAAAAGGATCGTGAGATTGGTTGTATGGTGTTGGCTGGTTCTGAAAAAGCATTCGCAGCGGGGGCGGATATTAAGGAAATGGCACAGCTGAATTTTCCTGATATTTATTTTGATGATTTTTTTCATCTTGCAGATCGAATTGCTCAACGCCGTAAACCGCTGATTGCTGCAGTAAGTGGTTATGCTTTGGGCGGTGGCTGTGAATTGGCATTGATGTGTGACTTTATCTATTGTGCTGAGAATGCCAAATTTGGATTGCCTGAAGTCACCTTGGGCGTGATTCCTGGGATCGGTGGTACGCAACGTTTAACTCATGCGATTGGTAAAGCCAAAGCCATGGAAATGTGTTTGACTGCACGTCAAATGGGTGCTGTGGAAGCAGAGTTAAGTGGTCTGGTTGCGCGTGTATTCAATAAAGAAGATTTACTCGAACAAACGCTACAAGCTGCTGAAAAAATTGCGACACGCTCACTCACTGCCAACATGATGTTGAAAGAAACCATTAATCGTGCATTTGAAGTCAATCTGACTGAGGGCTTACGCTTTGAACGACGTATGTTCCATTCGATTTTTGCGACTGCGGATCAGAAAGAAGGTATGCAAGCGTTTGTTGAAAAGCGACAGGCAAACTTTAAAAATCAATAAAGAGAAAGATAAAAATGAATACAGAACATCTCATCATTGAGCAGCAAGGTGCTCTTGGCATCATCAGCTTAGATCGGGTAACACATTTGAATGCGTTATCTTTAGAAATGATCGAAGGGATTCGTACACAACTCGAACTTTGGCGAAATGATGCAGCTATTCAAGCTGTTTTGATCAAGTCGAATAGTCCAAAAGCTTTCTGTGCAGGTGGAGATATTCGTTATCTCTATGATAGCTATCAAAAAGGCACGGCAGATCACCAAGCTTATTTTAGTGCCGAATATCAAATGCTGACCACAATCCGCGAATATGAAAAGCCAGTGGTGGTTTTGCTGGATGGTTATGTCTTGGGTGGTGGTTTTGGCTTGGCACAAGCCTGCCACATTATTGTGAGTAGCGAAAAGTCCCGTTTTGCGATGCCTGAAACAGCAATTGGTTTTTTCCCCGATGTGGGAGCGACCCATTTTCTATCTCGATTAGATGATATTGGCGTTTACATGGCGATCACGGGCGAGCAAATCAGTAGTAGCGATGCGCTCTATTTAGACCTGATCGACTACCATGTACCAAGTGAAAAACTTCAAACCTTACAAGATGCACTGATCGCTGAAGAAAATCTCAATCAACAAAATATCGAACACATTGTCAGCTGCTTTATTACGCGCCCTGCTGAGAGTGAGCTAAAACAGTTGTCGGATGCCATTCATCAACATTTTGGTTTCCAGCATTTGGATGAAATTGAGCAAAGTCTGGCGAATGAACAAGATGAGAAATTGCAGCTGTGGGCAAGCAAAATGCTTAATCTCCTACAACAACGCTCATTTGTCGCTAAACAGACCAGTTTAAAGCTACAACATCTCGGACGCGGATTGTCATTGCAGCAATGCATGCAACTTGAACGTGATTTGCAGGATATTTGGTTCGAACATGGCGATTTCATTGAGGGTGTACGTGCGTTGATTGTGGATAAGGACAAACAGCCACAATGGAAAAAACAGAACCTTGAACTTGAACAAATTTTAGAAAAATTGAGCTAATCACTCACCCATTGAATTGATCTTAAAGGAGAGGTAAAGACATGCAATTCGCTTATGGTTTAGTTGAATCATAAGGATAAAAATTCAGAATAAAAATTTCCAAGAAAGGAAAATGAAGATGCAAACATTACATGGAAACGGTTCAAATTCTAAAAAGTCATCCCATCGATTGGCGGGTATCTCCAGTATGGTGGGTACGACGATTGAGTGGTATGACTTTTTTATCTA
The DNA here is from genome assembly GCF_000241225.1 of Acinetobacter sp. NBRC 100985. Classification (NCBI taxonomy): domain Bacteria; kingdom Pseudomonadati; phylum Pseudomonadota; class Gammaproteobacteria; order Moraxellales; family Moraxellaceae; genus Acinetobacter; species Acinetobacter sp. NBRC 100985. The sequence goes on from NZ_BAEB01000001.1 coordinate 92,132, forward strand.
TGGTGCGGCAGCAGCGCTGATTTTTAATAAATTATTCTTCCCAAATCTTGATCCGCTGACAGGCGTTCTTGCCGCATTTGGCACCTATGCTGTGGGTTTTATTGGACGGCCTCTCGGTGGTTTGGTATTTGGTCATTTTGGTGACAAAATCGGTCGTAAATCCATGTTGCTATTAACATTAATGTTGATGGGGATTCCGACGGTACTGATTGGACTGTTACCAACTTATGAGTCTATTGGATATTGGGCTGCAATTTGCTTAGTCGTCTTACGATTTATTCAAGGTATGGCGATGGGTGGTGAATGGGGCGGTGCAGTACTCATGGCCGTTGAACATGCACCTGAAGGTGGTAAAGGTTTCTGGGGCAGTTTACCTCAAGCCAGTACAGGTGGTGGCTTATTACTCGCATCAGTTGCACTTGGATTAGTCTCATTATTACCCGAACAAGCATTGTTCAGTTGGGGTTGGCGTATTCCTTTCCTTGCAAGTATTGTCTTGCTGGCAGTGGGTTGGTATATCCGTGTCAAAGTGCCAGAGTCACCTGATTTTGAGAAAGTAAAACAGCAGGCGGAAGAGGTTAAAATTCCTGCTTTACAAGTATTTAAACAACATCCGAAGCAATTGATCTCTATCATTTTGGCGCGTGCTGCTGAAAATGCTTGGTTTTATCTTGCTTCAACCTTTACCTTGGCGTACACCACGACTCAGCTTGGTGTTCCACGACAAGACATTTTATTCGCAACGATGTGCGGTGCTGTGGTGATTTTATTTATGACGCCGTTATGCGGACATTTGTCAGATAAAGTCGGTCAACGCAATATGTTCATGTTTGGGCTGTGTGTGTTGGCACTCTATAGCTATCCATTCTTTAGTATGCTCAATACCAAAGACCCTGTCTTGGTTTGGACGGCAATTGTCTTGGCAATCGGTGTGGTTTTTCCGATTATGTATGCACCCCAAGCACAGTTATTCGCACGTCAGTTCCCTGCGGAAATCCGCTATAGCGGAATCTCGATTTCGGTACAGTTGGCGGGAGTTCTTGGCGGTGGGATTGCACCATTGATTGCTACAAAATTATTGAGCATAGGTGGAGGAAATCCTTATCTCATTATGCTGTATATCGGATCAATGGCTATTGTTGCGATCATTGCGACGAGTTTTATGCCGAGGGATAGGTATTATTCTAGCCAACATGTTCATTCGGTAGAAAAAAGATTGGATATGGATGCAAAGATGACTGAACATTCCTAAGTGAATGTATCATATAGAAAAAGGCCCTAATCTTTCAATTAGGGCCTTTGAATTTGGAGCGGGAAACGAGACTCGAACTCGCGACCCCAACCTTGGCAAGGTTATGCTCTACCAACTGAGCTATTCCCGCATATTGAGCAGTTTTTACTAAAACTTACACTTAAAAAACCAATCTGGAGCGGGAAACGAGACTCGAACTCGCGACCCCAACCTTGGCAAGGTTATGCTCTACCAACTGAGCTATTCCCGCGTGCCAGCTATAATACATTAAGCAAAACAAGGGTCAACAACTTTATGCAAAGAAAATGTTTAATTGCATAAAATAAAAGCACTTCTTCATAATAATGTTGAAAAAGTCGATAATTTTCCGAAAAAATCGAGTACTCATGGTCATTTAGCCACTGCTGAAGCCATGTGAAATGCCAACAGACCGAGCTATTTCTGTCATGTATAATGATCGCCTATCTCAATCTGACCTTACAGAGTGACTGATGAACTTAGAACAACAGTTAATTGAACGCTTACAAACATTAGCACCTAGCCATCTTGAAGTAATCAATGAGTCTGCTGGGCATGGTGGATATTTCCCAGGGAAAGAATCACATTTTAAAGTGATTGTAGTAAGTGAAGAGTTTCAAGGTCTGCGCTTAGTACAACGTCATCAAAAAATTTATGCGGTTGCTGCCGAACTCATGAGTCCAGGTCGTATCCATGCATTAGCGATTCACGCTTATGTTCCAAGCGAGTGGCAAGGTCAAGCACCTGCGAGTCCTGAATGCGCACACGCACCCAAGGCATAAGGATTGATTATGGATGCTCATTTAATTACCAAGATTGTGCATATGTCTGCGGTGAGTTTATTGATTCTTGTGTTTGTTGCTCGAGCAGCGACGCTGTTTATTGGCGTACAGGGTCAACAACCCAATATTAATTCGCGTAAAAGCTTAGTCGGTTTACAACATTTGTCTCTGACTCTGATTATTGTTACGGGTGCGGTTTTACTGTTTATGAAGAACTTTGTAGTTGAACCATGGTTCTACGCCAAAGTCATTTTATTCTTTGTCCTATGGTCATCTATGAGCAAAACTTACAAGCAAGATAGCAATGTTTTGTTGGTACAACGCCGTGCTGGATTATTGATCAGCACTGTGGCTTTGATTGGTATCCTTGGCTTAGTAATGATTAAACCTGTTTTTGCGTAATTGTTTGACATTGTTTTAGTAATTGTTTTGGCACTAGGTTAAACTGCGTGCAGTTTACAAAAAAATCTTGTAGAGGGAAGTCATGTTAACGCGTGTGGTATTTAACCAAAAAGGTGGTGTAGGGAAATCAAGTATTACGATTAATTTAGCAGCTATTAGTGCTAAACAAGGTTTTAGAACCTTAGTGATCGATCTTGATCCACAAGCAAACTCTAGCCAATACCTTTTGGGTGAAGATGCGACATACTCTGCGGATAAAGCGGCACTAGAGCCAAATATTGAAAATTTCTTTGAAGATGTGCTTGGTGCAACGCAACAAAAGGGCTTGATTGGCAATGCGATTGGCTCGATTCTCAAAGCACCGCGCGGTAAAGGCTTAGATAGCTATGTGCACCGCACCTCTTTTGAAAACTTGGATGTGATTCCAGCAAGCCCAAGCTTAGGCGCGCTTGAGCACGCTTTAGAAAGTAAGCATAAGATTTATAAATTACGTGATTCGATTCAATCGCTCAGTGCTCGCTATGATCGTATCTATATCGATACACCGCCAGCCTTTAATTTCTTCACTTTATCGGCCTTGATTGCGGCTGACCGTGTCTTGATTCCATTTGATTGTGACGTGTTCTCGAAACGTGCGTTACAAACTTTGATTGAAAATGTTATCGAAACCCAAGATGATCATAACGATCGCTTGGAGATTGAGGGTATTGTCGTTAATCAGTACCAGTCTCAAGCAAAATTACCTCGTGAAGTGGTTCAACAGTTGAAAGATGATGGCTTACCTGTATTAGAGGGAATGTTACCGCCGTCTGTGTTAATGAAAGAATCACATCAAAAGAATTTACCCTTGATTCACTTAGCATCTGAACATAAGTTGACCCTTGCTTATGTCACTTTGTTCAATGAGATTGAATCAAAGAAATAAGAGAATCTTATGAAACGCTTATATTGGATGCCTGTGTTGGCAGCTACGATGTTATTAGGTGCATGTGCATCAACGGTTAAACCGACTTATGTTTCTCCAACACAGTATCAAGCGCTGAATTGCCAACAGCTACAAGCTGAGTACAACCGTATTCAGCTTTACATCGACAATGGTGTACAAGCCCCAAAACGCACAGGTGTCGGTGTGGGAGTCGGACTGGGCGGTGGCTGGGGCAGTCGTAGTGGTTGGGGCTTTGGGCCATCTATTTCAGTGAATATGGGTCAATCAATGAATACCAAAAACACTGAACTCTCGAAAGTTTTAGGTCAACAAGATGCCATTGTGCAGGCTGCACAGTTCAAAGGTTGTCCAATTATCGTTAAACCACGTCCAAAATCATAACAAAAACAGGTTTATCACTCGTGATCTTACGAGTGATAAATAACAAAATTTTAGCAAAATGTTTCAAGTTAAATATAATAATAACAATGATTTATTAATTTTTGACCTCTAATTTTTCTGCTTTTTATCGTTCATTTTTCCGCTAAAACTTGTTTGTTTGAACCAAATTCGTATAAGGTTGCGACCATGTGTGGTCATTTGGTATCTGTATGATTGAGAGTTGGTTTTTTGTTTTGGCGATGATAGCTGTATTACTCATTCCCGGACCTACGAATGCGTTATTGGCCAGTTCAACACATCAACAAGGCTTTGTTAAAACCATGTCTTTCATTCCTGTGGAGTGGCTAGGTTATACCTATGGTATTGGTTTATGGGCACTCTTCATCCATTTATTTGATCCGATTTGGCCTGCTTTACATCTCATTTTACATGTATGTAGTGTGATCTATGTATTGTGGCTCGCTTTTCATTTATGGAAAAGTTCACATCTACAGAAGCATTATCAAAATCATCAGCAAATCAAAACTTATCAATTATTCTTATCGACCCTCAAGAACCCAAAGACACTGTTATTGGCAGCAGGGATATTTCCCGATGAAACATGGAACTCTGTTGAAAATACAGCATGGGTACTAGGTGTCTTTACCCTTGTATTAATTCCAGTTTCCTTATTTTGGATGATGTTCGGACGGGCATTATTGACAGGAAGTTTGATTGGAATCAAAGCCGACCACTTATATAAAGGATCGGCAATGTTATTAATCGTTTGTATGTTACCAATGGTGTTCCGTTTTTTCTAAATTAAGCTTTGTGGCTTTTACGGCTATTGAGTTTTTGACGGATAAAACCAATCACACCCGGTAATACGCTGATAATGATGATACCGAAAATTAAATGAGTGAAATTATCTTTCACGATTGGCATATTACCGAATAAATAACCAAGCGTAATAAAAGAAGCAATCCAGCAGAATGCACCAATCACGTTATAAGTCAGGAAAAACTTATAATTCATGCTGCCTGCGCCTGCAACAAATGGCGCAAAGGTTCGTGCAAACGGCACAAAACGAGCAAAAATAATAGTTTTACCGCCATGACGTTGAAAGAATTCTTGTGTTTTTAACAAATGTTGCTTATTGATTAAGCGAGAGTTCGTTTCAAACACGCGCGGGCCAACATATTTACCGATATGGTAGTTGAGTGTGTCGCCCAATACCGCAGCGATAAATAATAAAACACCAAGTAACCATGGGTCCATTGCACCCGTAGAGGCAGCAAGCGCACCAGCGGCAAACAGTAAGCTGTCACCCGGTAAGAATGGCATAACCACTAAACCAGTTTCGACAAAGATAATTAAAAATAGAATGGCATAAATCCAAACGCCATAATTGGTAATAAATTCTAAAAGATGTTCGTCAACGTGCAGAATAAAATCAATGAGTTCCATGAAGGTGTGAGCAGTATAAATTTGAACTAAATCCTAGCAGTGCATCTATAGAATGTCAGTATAAAAAGCAAATTAATTGGTAACTTTAGTTGATACTCCAAATAAAGAATTTTGCTGATAAATTGAGCTATATTGTTCTAAATATAGAATGATGCATTAACAAATATGGTGTTTATTGCAAATTATAAGATACATAAACTGTTCTCATGTTAAAAAACAAACAGTGTGGAATTTATTATGTTTAATCCGAATGTGGTTGTAAAAAATATCGTTACTCAATCAGGCGTAGATAATGTGGTTACACTGGTTGCCCGTATTCTTATGGCTTATATCTTTATTATCGCTGGCTGGGGCAAATTAACGGCTTATGGCGCTACTGCGGGTTATATGGAATCAATGGGGGTGCCGGGAGCACTTTTGCCTTTAACGATTCTCGTTGAGTTTGGTGGTGGCCTTGCGTTACTTTTTGGTTTCCAAGCGCGTTTGGCAGCATTTGGCTTAGCCGTGTTTAGTATTATTACTGCCTTCATTTTCCATAGTGCAGATGATCAAATGCAACAAATCAACTTCATGAAAAACTTAGCAATGTCAGGTGGTTTATTCTATTTGATGCTACATGGAGCAGGTCGTTTGAGCCTTGATCATGCAATTGAAAAATAACAGATTAACTTGATTTTTGTATGAGACCCCACTCCATCAGTGGGGTTTAATCGTATCTATACATTACGGTTGATTACAAACCGAAGCCGACATTCGAGTATAAATCTGTTTAGATAATAGTGTGTTAAAAGAATAGAGCGTGTTATGAATAGAAGTTTGCTAGGATTAGGTTTTGTCGTTTTATTTGGTTTTTCTGCGCCATCATGGGCAGGTAAAGATGATCATGTTATTTTAAAAGAAGCTTTAAATAATGTTGTGACCGTGAGTCAAATTGCTAAATTAGCTGATGAAACAGGTGTGACGCTGATAGGGCAAATCACCAAGCATGTGAAGAGTGATCATTACGAATTAAAAGATAAAAGTGGCACGATTGGTGTCGAAATTGATGATGATATTTGGCAGCGTGCTGGCTTAAAAGTTGGAGACCATGTCCGTGTGGTTGGCGAAGTGGATACACACCGCTATAAACCGACAGATGTTGAAGTGATCACTGTTGAAAAGCTTGCACATTAAGCAAGAAAAAAGGAAGCAGCAGCTTCCTTTTTTATGATCTCAATTTTTATAGCATGAAGTGAATTTGCATTTCCCCAACAAGGAAACCCAACACAGCACCCACAATAATCAAAGACCATTCATCTTCTTTAAATGCAGGGCGGAGCATACCTTCAAACTCTTCAGGACTAAGTTTCTGCATCCGTTCCACCAGTGTATTACGAACATTCATTGCATCTTCAGCATAAGATTCAACATAGCGCATGGTATCTGGAAGCTGTTTTAAAATACGCTCAGCAACTTCTGATTTAAGGTTTTGGTATTTTTCACCACCAATCGCATAAACCACCAATGGACGTACAATACCTGCTTGTAAATCAATTTCTTGTTTGACGTGACGGCTGACTAATTCAATCACTTTATCTGAGTGCGTCCCAGAGAAAAGTTCTTCCATCATGTTGCGTGATGTTAGTAATTGTTTTGAGATCAAAGCAGCATAATCTGCGGCAACCTCGTTTTGACGTTTAATGAATAAACCTTGCCATGTATAGCCCAGCACCTTCTTTGGATATAACGGGCGGAACATCATTTGTAGCGCCATCCAGTCACTGAAGAAACCGACAAAGCCACCAAACATCGGCAACATCCATGGGTATTTACCTTGCGTCACGATCCAGCACAGCATTTGCACAACACCAATCGCGAAACCAAAAACAAAGCCGACATTACTAAAAAATTTGAATTCTTGTTTGCCGACTTTTTTAAAGATTTCGTTGAGGAGGCGTTTATCTTTGAGCAGGTTATTGACGACCATGTGTTTGATATCGAAGTACTTAGCAACATCTTTTTGTACTTCACCCATGATATGTTCAACGATTTCAGGCGCTTTAGCTTGCACACGTTTGATGAGTTTTTGACGTGCAAACTCTGGCATGCCTTCCCATAAACCGGGTTGATATTGTTGCGCAACTTCACGGGTAATATCTTCGGCAGCTGCCATGAGAGGTTTTTCGATTTCTTGTGCGATACGCTTTGGATCTAATCGTGCAAAAATTTCTTCAGGTTTGATGAGTTTGGAGGTCATCAGTTCAACCGCAGTGGTTGCCATTTTTTCTGCTTTACGAGGAACGATTCCCTGCCATCCAATTGGAAGACCAAATAATCTAAACCCTTTAAATTCAAGTGGTGCGAACATCATTTGGATCGCAATCACTTTGGTTATATAACCAATAAAGCCACTAATAAATGGGATCGAAATATATAACCAGAAATTCTGATGAAAATCCGCAATCATTTCTTGAAACATTATTGTATTGGTCCTTCAAGTCCTAATTGTTGCTCGTGGTCGGGCAAGCGATAGAGGATAGTGAAATATTTTAGGACATTGGTCAGTTCACCAATATCTTTAGAATTTTTAGTTTTCCTTGTATCAAGGACATCGCAATCACATGAAAGGAAACGATGAGGTCGATTGAATACCTTTCCATGGTAATGCATATTTTTCGATTCATCATCTTAGCACCAATTTTTGTTTTGTGTTGAGCATAATTGACAAGAAATGTTGATTTAACTCGCTTAAATAGACTCTTTACTGTGGAATTTTAGTTTAAATATCAGTGCTAATTGACAACAAAATCTAAAAAGTAAGATAGATGATGAATTGCGGTGCGCCAATGCATGAAAAATGTTAGAATATGGCGCTTAATTCATTTGTCTTTTATGATTCGCCATGACGACCAATACTCAAATTACTGAAGATCGTATCCTTATTTTGGATTTCGGCTCTCAATATAGCCAGCTCATTGCACGTCGTGTACGTGAAGCAGGTGTCTACTCTGAAATGTTTGCATTTGATATGTCTGAAGAAGACATTCGTGCATTTAATCCGAACGGGATTATTTTGTCAGGTGGCCCTGAGAGTGTACATGAAGAGGGTAGCCCACGCGCACCTCAAGTTGTATTTGAACTTGGTGTACCAGTTTTGGGTATTTGCTATGGTTTACAAACCATGTCTGAACAGCTTGGCGGTAAAGTAGAGCCGGGTACAGTACATGAGTTTGGTTATGCAGAAGTTGACATCGTTGTTCGTGATCAATTGATTGGTAACTTACAAGATCGTGAAAACCAATTGCATGTTTGGATGAGCCATGGCGACAAAGTCAGCGCGATTCCTGAAGGTTTCCAAGTTACTGCAAGTACACCAAGCTGCCCATTTGCTGCGGTAAGCGATGAAACTCGTCGTTTCTATGGTGTGCAATTCCACCCTGAAGTAACCCACACAGCTAAAGGTGCTGAATTACTTTCTAACTTTGTGCATAAGATTTGTGGTTGTCGCGGTCTTTGGACACCTGAACACATTATCGACCTTCGTGTAGAACAATTACGTGCACAAATCGGTGATGAAAAAGTTCTTCTAGGTTTGTCTGGTGGTGTAGATTCATCTGTTGTTGCTGCGTTGTTGCATAAGGCAATTGGCGATCAGCTTACATGTGTATTTGTAGACAATGGATTACTTCGTTTAAACGAAGGTGATCAAGTGATGCAAATGTTTGCAGATAACATGGGTATCCGTGTGATCCGTGCCGATGCCGAAGAGCGTTTCTTAACTGCGTTGGCAGGTGAAGTTGATCCTGAGAAAAAACGTAAGATCATTGGTCGTGAATTCATCGAAGTATTTGCTGAAGAAGCACGTAAACTTGATGGTGTGAAATTCTTGGCGCAAGGTACGATTTACCCTGACGTGATCGAATCTGCTGCAAGCAAACAAGGTAAAGCACACGTGATTAAATCACACCACAACGTGGGTGGTTTACCAGAAGATCTAGCATTTGATCTTGTTGAGCCATTACGTGACTTATTCAAAGATGAAGTTCGTAAATTAGGTACAACTTTAGGTTTACCACATAGCATGATTTATCGTCATCCATTCCCAGGTCCAGGTTTGGGCGTGCGTATCTTGGGTGAAGTGAAAAAAGAATATGCAGATATTCTGCGTCTTGCTGACGATATCTTTATGCAAGAGCTTCGTGCAAATGGTTGGTATGACAAAACTGCTCAAGCGTTTGCAGTATTCCAACCTGTGAAATCTGTGGGTGTAGTTGGTGATGGTCGTCGTTATGCATGGGTGATTGCACTTCGTGCGGTTGAGACTGTTGACTTTATGACAGCGCGTTTTGCTCACTTGCCATACGAGTTGGTTGATAAAATCTCTACGCGTATCATGAATGAAATCAAAGATGTTTCACGTGTTGTATATGACGTGTCATCTAAGCCACCAGCTACGATTGAATGGGAGTAAATTTGGGCTTTCTAAAAGCAATAGCTTTTAGCCAAATTTACGCCAAGGGCTGTGCCCACGGCAGTGAGCTTTCAAGAAGCGAAGCTTCTTGCCTGAATTATGCTTAGAGCTATGTACGCGGCATTGGGCTTTCTAAATGCAACGCATTTTGCTGATTTTACGCCATGCATGAGTTTTAAAGTGAAACTTTAAAACGAAGTGCAAGATGCTCGCGGTAGTGAGCATTCTAAAATAGATCAAGAAAAGCCGACTTGGAAAAGTCGGCTTTTTTTAACAATAATCTTGTTTTTAAATTGTTGATTTTATTTTAATAATTTAAATAACTTTGAACGAAATGTACTAAGTTAATTTTAGAAAGATTAAATTAATTAACTTGTCTGACATCAAAGCCAAAATAGCGTAATACTTTTGTAGTACGACCATTTATAACAGGCATATTTTCATTATTTATCCATCCAATCAATTCTTGCACATTTGATTGACCAAATTCATTTAATTTATAATTAGGATCATAAATACAGTTTGCTATTCGTTTTCCTATAGAGCTTTTTTTATCATGTAATAAGTAAATTAGAGTATTTTTTACTTTATTCAACTCATTCTCATTAAGAAATACTTCTTTCAATGTGCTTAAACCACCCTTGAAAAATCGTAGTCGATCATGAAAAGAATGTGCTACACAAAGAGCATCAACAATTTCTTCAGCCGTAGCATTATTAATAGTATTAACACTTCCAAGAATTCTATTTATAAGAGGATAGTTTTTTTTAACGATGGTCTGTTCAAAATGAATCCAATCAGTATTCATCCATTCATCAATTAAGTTATTTAACATCATCCTCTTATTATCATTCCAACCTAGATCTTGATCTTTCCATGTTTCATGAACAGCATGACAATCTCGAACAAAGCTGAAAAATGAGTCAATTTCTAAGCGTAATGGAATAAGTTCGTCATTAATTTTTCGACCTTTCTTTCTATATTCTTCCTCAATAAACTTATAGGCATGAACTGATTCTTGATAAGTTTTCAAGAAACTATCAAAAAACAACTCCGAGTGATTTTGCTTTTCTTCATACCTTTCAATATTAGGAAAATTATAATTACCTAAAGTTTTTTGAACATCATCATCAAAATCATTTACGGAACCCAGTTGGTCTTTATATTTTTTATAAATTTTTTCATACTTTTCTACATCTTCTAATGTCAATACTTTTGCTTCTCGCCAATAATCCAAGAACAAGTAGGTCAATTCCTCAAATCTCAAATCTTCAGGTAACAGACCAATCATTATTTCTTGATTTTTAACTAATGCTGCCGTTGTTAAGTTGGCAGATCCTACGAAAATTTTCTTATCTCCTAATATATATAATTTTGGATGAAACTCATGACTTGTATAAAACCGAGCTTCAATACTTTTTTGTCTTAAAAGATATCGTAATGCTGAGGGAGAAGTTGGAAAGCCTAGTCTGACAATAATTCGGATACGACAGCTTTTTTTAACTAACTCATCAATTACCTCTATTTCTGTAAAAAAAGCAGAAGCAATATAAATATCCATATCTTTTTGAATTTCTTGAATTAATCCATTTGAAAAGAAATCTTTCTTTGAATTAGTATTAGTAAATAAATCTAGCATTTCTGTATCTTTGTCTTCTGAAAGTTATATTTTAGTAGCAATCATATTCAAAACATCTTATAAAATCTCCCACTTGTTGAAAAATAATAAGTATTGTTTGGAATTAATTTAAAAAGTTGATATTTTTCAAATTGTTAAGAATTTTATCGGTATTTTATAAAAGAAAAGATGGAACGATTGTATTTGAAAAAAATTATTTACTTTACAAACATATTTGATACCTATTGCCAGTAAAAAGAGCGCCTAGTCGCTCTTTTTATTACTTAATTCTTTTAAATCTCTTACTTAAAAATAAATAACTCATTTAATATCAAAATCTTAAAATTTAAAGATATATCTTTGTTTGCTATAAGATTATTTAAGATATATCTTAATATGCGTAAATTGTGCAATATGAGAAAAATAAAGATGAGACATCAATCAGATCATCATCATGAAGGCGAACATGATTCATATCATCGAGAGCATCAACGAACAGGTCGCCGTGGTCGCTTGTTTGAATCAGGTCGCATGAAACTGTTAGTGCTGCATCTCATTCAACAAAGCCCGAAACATGGCTATGAAATTATTAAAGAAATTAGTGATCTAGTGGGGGATGGATATACGCCCAGTGCGGGAACGATTTATCCAACATTAACCAATTTGGAAGAAATGAATTTTATTTCATTGCTAGATGCAGAGCGTAAGCAATACCAAGTCACTCAGCTTGGTGAGGCTTACTTGCAAGAGCAACAAGATAAGCTTCTAGCGTTGCTAGAAAAACTAAGACTTAGACGTGAAATTCATAATAACGATCAGCTCATTGAGATTCATCGGGCAATGGAAAACCTTAAAACAGCATTGCGTCTAAAACTCAATATTGCTGATTTACAGCAAGAACAGATTTACCAAATTGCTGAGAAGATTGACCAAGCAGCAATAGCAATTGGCCGTTTATAAATACCTTATCTAATATCAATTTAGAGAAAACTTATGAAACAACATCAATACCATGTCACCGTGCAACATTTAAAAGATGCCAAAGGGCAGGCTTCAACGTACACCGAGCGCTTAGAGTTTTACACAGGCAATCATGATGATATTTTCCAAATTGTTGAACGCTTAAAAAGTGCTAAATTTTTTGATGATCAAACCACTAAATCTTTTGCTGTGGGCTTAAAGCTTTTTAGTGAAGTCATGTTGGAACATAAAGATCATCCATTATTCGAGGAGTTCTTACCGCAGTTTGGTCAATTCATGAAAAATCTAAAACAACATGTAAAGAAATAGGCTTAATCAATATGGATGCAAATAGCGTGCAACAAACAAAGAAGCCATTGTTTTCTAAATTACCTGCAAAATACGCCGCTTGGATTATTCCATTGATATTGTCAGGGCTGATGAGTGCAACATTATCATTCATTAACTTATTGATGAATATCGGGTTGATTGCTTATCCCGTGGTCTTGATTTTCTTGCCATTGGTAAGACGTTTAACCAGCCTAATTGTAGATATGACACCACAATAAACTAGTGCCATATAAATCAATGTATTTAAGTTTAAATGTATTAGGAATGAAATGAATTAGTGAAATTTGGATTGTCTCATGGATGGCACTCAGCGTATTACCAAAAGACTATATAGAAGCTAGATTGTGTTGTTAAGATCAATAAAACAACTCATTGCAATAGCATAGGTAAAAGAGAGCGAGATCATGAGCAATAATAATGATTACGATATTTCAGATTCAAAAGACTGCGAAACCTACATCAATCAATTTATTCAAGACTTTAAAATTCGTTCCGCAGAAATTGGCAAGGGGACAGTGATTAAGCGGGCTTTACCTAGCCGCAATAAGCGTTTAGTTGGCGCATGGTGTTTCCTTGATCATGCTGGGCCTGTGAGTTTCCCTGCAGGAGATGGTTTGGATGTCGGGCCACACCCCCATATTGGTTTGCAAACATTTACATGGATGATTGAAGGCACCATGATGCATACCGATAGCCTTGGTTCTAAACAACTGATTCGTCCCAAACAGGTCAATCTCATGACCGCGGGGCATGGTATTTCACATACTGAAGTTGCACCAGATACAGAAACCAAGATGCATGCAGCACAGCTTTGGATTGCTTTGCCTGATGATAAACGCAATATGGATCCGAAGTTTGAACACTATCCAGAATTGCCTGTGGTAAGTAAAGATCAAGTTGAATTTACTGTTTTGGTTGGTGATTTCTTAGAGACAGTTTCACCAGTGCAAGTTCATACCCCATTGGTTGGTGTGGATCTCACGGCACAAGCTAACACCAAAACTCGTATTCCACTCAATCCAAAATTTGAATATGCCTTCATGGCATTAGAGGGGACAGCACGCGTAAATGGGCATGAATTGGATGCCGATAACATGGTGGTGTTGGAAACAGGTTTAACGGAAATAGAAGTTGAACTGACGCAAGGACATCGTGTGCTATTGATTGGTGGCGAGCCATTTGAATCACCGATCTTACTGTGGTGGAACTTCGTTGGACGCACCATGGAGGATTTGCAACAAGCTCGTGAAGATTGGATTAATCATGATGCACGTTTTGGCGAGATTCCTGATTATCAAGGTAAGCGATTGGAAGCACCTGTATTGCCTGAGCAAATGAGGGCTTCAAAATGAGTATTATCGCAAGTTCAAAAGTTCAAACATTTGCTGAACCTTGGAAAGGTGAAGTCACAAGTGGCAAACATCATTATTTGACAGATAAACCTGAATCTTTTGGTGGCCATGATACTGGGCCAGCACCTTATGATTTTCTAACAGCAAGTTTAGCATCATGTACCATGATCACCTTGCGGATGTACGCACAACATAAGGAAATCGAGTTGGGGGAGTTTGCAGTGGAGGTCGATTTCTATACCAATCGTGAACAGCAAGAACATATTGAGCGTCGAGTAATATTCGAACAACCTATTTCACAAGACTTAAAAGAAAAACTTCTCAATATCTGTAGCAAAACCCCTGTTACTAAAACTTTGTTACGTAGTTTAGACATTCAGACCATGATTCTTTAAGTTGATAGTGCTATTGTGCTTTGGCAAAACATAATTCTAAACGCAACTGTTAGAGGGACTAAAAACGGCAGTTGCGTAGCACAAAGCAGGCACAAAAATGATTACCTTACATTATCTACAATGTTCTCGTTCATTCCGAATATTGTGGGCGTTAGAGGAACTTGGTATCGATGATTATCAAGTTGAGCTTTATCAAAGGACCTCAAGTTACGCAGCTCCAGAAGATCTCAAGCAAATTCATCCGCTTGGGAAAGCGCCAATTTTAGTTGATGATGGTGATGTGATTGTTGAATCTGCTATGATCTTGGATTATTTGCAGCAACGCTATGATCAGCAACAACAATTTAGACCGCAAGATGTGAAAGATCAGCGCCAATATTATTATTGGATGCATTATGCAGAAGGCTCTCTCATGCCTTTATTGGTCATGACCTTGGTGATGAATAACGTCAGCAAGCATGTGCCTTGGATAGTTCGACCAGTTGCAGAAAAGATTACCGATGGGGTAAAAGCTGGATTTGTCCGTCCTCGTGTTAAAGAACATATTTTGTATCTTGAGCAATATTTATCAAAGCATGATTACTTTGCAGGTGAATTTTCATTTGCCGATATTCAGATGGCATTTCCTTTGATTGCATTGCAAAAGCGTTTACATGGAAAATATCCAAATATTCAAGCCTTTGTACAGCGTATTCAACAGCGTTCAGCCTTTCAAAAAGCTGAACAAAAAAGCCTTGATTCTGAATGTTCATAATGTGCTGATCAAAACAAAAAAGGAACGATTTATCGTTCCTTTTTTATGTTCTATCTTTTGATTAACGCTTAATCACGATTGAATCAATTCCGCTATGTTGTAGTGTTTGTTGTGCGGCTAAAGCAGCATCTTGGCTATCATAAGGCCCTGAAAAAACACGATACCATGTTTGACCATTTTCGACAGTTTTTACCACATCAGCAGACAAGCCATTCAAAATAATCTCGGCACGTCGAGCATCAGCACTGTCAGGATCTGGATAGCTACGAACTTGTAAAATATAAGTCGCTGCGACGGGGGCGGTAGGCTCAGTTGGTGTTAGTGTTGCTGAATCTTCGGTTGTCGTAGTTTCAGGCTTAGGTGATTCAATAATGACCACGTTGCCTTCTTGCTTGGTTTCAGGAACAGCTTGTTCAGGAATAGGTGTAACTTGTTGCTGTGGAAGCAAATCATAGAAGCGATAATCCTTGTTAGTATCTTCTTCTTGATAATGTTCAGAGGTCACTTGTGTTTTTGTCGGGACGGGTTGCCAAGGTTGCCAAAGCATTAGCATCACGGCAACACATAGGATCGCTAGAATTGCCACAAGCATTCCTAGCCACTTGGGAATAAGTGGTTTCTTGGGCTTATTTGGTCGTTCAGATACACCACGTTGCGTTTTTCCAAACACCTGAAATTCCTCTTGATCCTATTATGTTATTTGTAACTTGAATCTTCTGAGAAACAAAGCACTATCTGTAAAAAATAATGCTTTGTTTGTCGTATTTTTATCTATATATCGTCTAGTGAAGCGGTTGAGAAATCAACAGCAAACGAATGACGATATCAAAATGCTGGCGAGCAACATTGTTTTGAGCATAGCATTGCTAATTACATCGCTACGCGGGCAACAGCCCTTGTCTTGCGACAATGTACAAAGCATTACTTTGCTGATTACATCACTACGCGAGCATAGCTCTTGTCTTGCAGCCATGTGTGAAGCTCTCGCTTCACTTTATTACATGGCTTCAGGTGCAGACACGCCTAAAAGCTCTAAACCGTTGCGTAATACTTGCTGCACGTTAACTGAAAGTAGTAAACGTGCTTGAGACAACGGAATATTTGTTTCATCAACAAACTTTACGCCATCTTGAGCATACCAGCCATGAAATAGCGCCGCTAAATCTTTCAAATAATTGCCGATTTGGTGCGGTTCACAAACGTTTGCTGCACGAATAACAATCTCAGGATAAGCTGCTAATTTCGCTAAAATTTCTGTTTCTGTATCTAAAGTTAAAAGATCAGCAACTTGGCGTGCAGTTGCGACATCAAATGCAATTTCTTTTTCTTTAGCACGGTTAAGAATGCTGTTGACACGCGCATGTGCATATTGGATGTAATACACTGCATTGTCTTTACTTTGTGAAACAGCAAGGTCTAAATCAAAGTCGATATGTTGTTCAGATTTGCGCATCACATAGTAGAAACGCGCGGCATCATTGCCAACTTCTTTACGCAAATCACGTAAAGTCACGAACTGACCTGAACGAGATGACATTTGTACCATCTCACCGCCACGCCATAAACTGACGAATTGAACTAAAAGTACAGTCAGTTTCTTTGAGTCATAACCCATTGCGTCGATTGCAGCTTTCACACGTGAAATATAACCGTGGTGGTCAGAACCCCAAATATCAATGAGGTCTGTATAACCACGTTGCAGTTTATTCAGGTGGTAAGCAATATCAGATGCGAAATAAGTGGTTTGACCATTACGACGTTTAACAACACGGTCTTTCTCATCGCCAAATTCAGTCGATTTGAACCAGATGTTGCCATCTTTTTCGTAGAGGAAACCACGCTGATCAAGTGTTGCTAATGCTTCATCAATCTTTTCTGTCAATGACGCTTCGCTAAACCATTTATCAAAGGTCACACCAAAGTCAGCAAGGTCATCTTTGATGTCATCTAAGATCGCGTGTAATGCTGCTTGATGGAAAACACGATAGCCTACGCCTAACTGCTGTTGCGAGTTTGCGATTAAACCATCGATATGTTTCTCTTTGTCGCCTGAAAGGACAACTTTATTGCCTTCCGCATCAAGTTCTTCGGCGTATTGAACATCTTCAGGAACATCTTTATAGATATCGGCAACAGGGCGTACATGCGCATCGCCATCTTTGTCAATAATGCTTTGAGCGATCTCTTTTACATAGTCGCCTTGATATGCATTTTTAGGGAAGACCAGTGTTTGACCTGTAAGCTCTAAATAACGTAAATAGGTTGATGTTGCCAAAATATCCATTTGACGACCAGCGTCATTGACATAGTATTCGCGATCAACTTTAGCGCCAGTTGCCTCTAATAAGTTTGCAACGGTCATACCGTATGCCGCACCACGACCATGTCCCACATGTAGGCTAGAGGTCGGATTTGCAGAGACAAATTCAACTTGGATTTTTTTGGCTGCATTGGCTTGGCTGCGACCGTATTGATCTTTTTGTGCTTGAATTTGATCAAGTACAGCAAAACGTTGGTCTGCATTTAAAAAGAAGTTGATAAAACCAGGACCTGCAATTTCAGCCTTAGTGATATCAGCAACTTCTGGCAGTGCTGCTAAGATTTTTTCAGCAAGATCGCGAGGTTTCATACCTGCTGCTTTTGAGCCGATCATGGCAATATTTGAAGCAAAGTCACCGTGACTTCGGTCTTTAGTACGGGTTAAATGGCTCGTGTTTGTCCAATCTGAAGGAAGTACCCCTTGTTGTTGAAGGGATTGCACCGCATGATCAAGAGCTGCTTGTATTGCCGTATTCATAGTTACCGAAATAAATGTCGCGGAAAAACGCTAAATATAGCAAATTTCGCCTCATTTAGGGGAGACATTTCCGCTGTAAATGCATAAATTTGGTAATTGATTACCCTTTAGAGTGGAGCGTGCTTTGAAAGCTTTTGTATGGTGATAATCGAAGATTTGATGATTAGATTCTGCTCATTCTCAATTGATAAATGATGAGGAAAGGAAAGAATTGGAAATACGTGAAATATAAAATGAATATTTCGAAAATGGATTTTGGTATTTTTAAATAAAATGATTTAAATACAAATTAAAGATTAAACAAAAATGATGGAAGGATAAGGTGTTTATATCGTATTTCTGTAAATGTTTGAAATAAAAGTATTTGCTTGAATTATTTTTATAGTATGTTTTTATTGAATACTCAGCAAAATGAGTATCACTTTTTAAAATACCATTTTTATGAGAAATGGCCTTAAGCTTATAGGTACAAAGCATTTTGCAAAGTATGAAAGACATACTTTTCAGATGCTAAGCAGGCAAATGAGATAGGCAATGACATCAGGAAACCCAAATAAACACTCTCTTTACATCCCTTATGCAGGTTATACACTTTTAGAGTTACCACTACTCAACAAAGGTTCTGCTTTTACCCAAGAAGAACGTAGCAATTTTAATTTACACGGTTTACTGCCTCATATTATTGAGACCATAGAAGAACAAAGCCAGCGCTCGTATCAACAGTTCTGTGCATTTAATGACGATATAAATAAACACATCTATTTGCGCAATATTCAAGATACTAACGAAACGTTGTTCTATCATCTGATCGAAAATCATTTAGAAGAAATGATGCCAGTGATTTATACGCCGACGGTGGGTGAAGCATGTCAGCGTTTCTCGGATATCTATCGCCGTCATCGTGGTATTTTCATTTCATATCCAGATCGCGATTTTATCGAAGATATTTTGCAAAATGTGAATAAAAACAATGTAAAAGTCATTGTGATTACGGATGGTGAGCGGATCTTAGGTTTGGGTGACCAAGGGATTGGTGGTATGGGTATCCCAATCGGCAAGTTGTCACTTTATACCGCTTGTGGTGGGATTAGCCCAGCTTATACGCTACCGATCACCATTGATGTTGGAACCAATAATCAACAATTGTTAAATGACCCGATTTATATGGGATGGCGTCAGCCACGTATTAGTGGTGATGAATATTATGACTTTGTCGATGATGTTATTACTGCAATTAAGCGTCGTTGGCCTAAAGCGTTAATCCAGTTTGAAGATTTTGCGCAAAAAAATGCGATGCCGCTTTTAGAAAAGTATCGTGACAAAATCTGCTGCTTTAATGATGATATTCAAGGCACGGCTGCGGTTTCAGTCGGTAGTTTATTGGCGGCAAGTAAAGCTGCTGGCAAACAGTTAAAAGATCAAGTTGTAACATTCTTAGGCGCTGGTTCAGCTGGGTGTGGTATCGCAGAGCAAATCATCCTGCAAATGGTTGCAGAAGGTTTGACTGATGCTGAAGCGCGTGCACGCGTATTCATGGTAGATCGCTTTGGATTGATTACTGAAAATCAGCCAAATTTACTCGATTTCCAGCGTAAGTTGGCGCAAAAGGGTGAGGTCGTAGAGCAATGGGCAAATATCGATGAAGTGATTTCATTGCTGGATGTTGTACAGAATGCCAAGCCGACGGTATTAATTGGTGTTTCTGGACAACCAGGACTCTTTACTGAAGAAATTATTAAGACAATGGCACAGCATTGTGAACGTCCTATCGTGATGCCTTTGTCTAACCCAACTTCTCGTGTTGAAGCTGTTCCAGCAGATATCGTGCAATGGACGGAAGGGCGAGCCTTAATTGCAACAGGTAGTCCATTTGCTCCAGTGAACTATCACGGTCAGTTGTATCACATTGCACAATGCAATAACTCTTATATTTTCCCAGGTATCGGTTTGGGTGTTGTAGCGAGTGGGGCGACTCGAATCACTGAGAATATGTTGATGGCATCGAGTCGTGCATTGGCAGATTGCTCGCCATTGCTTCAAGATCCGCAGGCTGATTTATTACCGTCATTAGGTGAGATTCAAAGTGTTTCAAAAGTGATTGCGTTTGATGTTGCAAAAGCTGCGATTCAGGATGGCGTTGCTGTGATGATCAATGATGAGTTGCTGAAGCAAAAAATCGAAGAGTCTTTTTGGCATCCAGAATATCGTCGTTATAAGCGAATTCCATTTTAATAGAACGAAAAAAGGAGCTTAATGCTCCTTTTTTTACGCCTCTAAAAGTTCTTCGAGTAACTCATCACTTGGCGCAAAGTAATACGCACCATCAATTGCTGTAGTGAAATGCAATAGGCGATCATGGATGCCGTCACCTGATGTGCCAAACATGCGTTGTAGCATGGCATCGATAATGGTTAAGTCATTGGTATAAGCCACGAAAAATAAACCTTGCTCACCATTACCATCACCATAAGGCAAGCTGTGGCGTAAGATTTCCATTTCTTCACCTTGTTCATCTTCAACCACAGTTCGCGCAACATGTGCGTTCTCAGGTTTTACGTCATCATCTAACTCGATTGATTCAAGTTTGGTGCGACCAAAAACATGTTCTTGTGCATCGACTTTGAGTTTTTGCCATTTCGCTAAATCATGAATATAGCGTTGTGCAAAGATAAAGCTGCCATCTGCAAAAGTATTGGCTTGTTCAGGAAGCAGTGCTGTTTCAGCACGATCATCTGGGAACTGAGGGTTTTCAGTACCATCAATAAAGCCTGTCATATCACGACCATCAAAGAATCGGAAGCAGGCACGCTCATCTAGAACTTCAACTTTATCCTGAATGTCGTGAAAGAAAGCTTGGCTAATTGCAAAACAAATATCTGCTCTTGCGCTGGCAATATGAATAAACACATCCGCAGGAACGACAGGCATATTAAAAGCACCTTGCTGAGGATCAAGTTGCTTAAAACCTTGAGGCGTTTCTGAATAAAGTTTTGCCCAAAGCTCAGGACCAAAAGCGATGGCTGTTTTGATCTGATCATTTGGATGCTGGGTAATTAAACGGTCACGAGTCGATAGTAATGCTTCAATTTGTTGTTTTAATTCAGAAACGGTTAAATTTTTTAAACGTAAAACAATAAAACGTGCATGATCAGAAGGTAATGGAAGAATGACAGATTGCGCAGTCATTAATATCTCCTCAGTTATTTTTAGAAAGACGACAAAAAGAAATATTGTGCCTGATGTTGTTGCTGCTTAATAGTTTATTTATTCTTTTTTACTGTATGAAATAGCAGCAAATTGCGGCAATAAAACGGTATAATTCCACTTTTATTTGTCTGTTTAATTATGGCCTTTCAAGTGTGGTTTGCCTTCATGTTGGCGTGTTGGGTGATTAGTCTCTCTCCGGGAGCAGGTGCTATCGCATCGATGTCGAGTGGCTTGAACTATGGCTTTAGACATGGTTATTGGAATGCGATTGGTCTTCAACTGGCTTTAATCATTCAAATTTTGATTGTCGCAGCAGGGGTGGGGGTACTTTTTGCCACAACGCCTTGGGCATTCCAAGTCGTGAAATGGTTTGGTGTGATTTATTTGTTGTATTTGGCTTATGCGCAGTGGACTGCACCTGTTCAAACGATTGATATACAAACTGAACAGAAAAATACATCAGCTTCGGTATTGGTCTTCAAAGGCTTTATCGTCAATATGAGTAATCCCAAAGCGATCGTCTTTTTATTGGCTGTACTGCCGCAGTTTTTAGATTTAAGTCGACCACAATGGCTGCAATATCTGATCATGGCAATCACGATGGTGATGATTGATTTGATCGTGATGGCAGCTTATACAGGACTTGCATCGAAAATATTGAGGTTGCTTCGCTCACCGAAACAACAAAAATATTTAAATCGTAGTTTTGCTGTGATGTTTAGCTGTGCGGCAGCATTGCTGAGTGCCATTCAGCAAGCGAGTTAATCACTTACTGACGAAGGTGCGATTGATTTAAATTTTTGCGCTGCAAAAATTGCTGCGAAAGTAAGTGCCATACATAACACAATGCTTAAACCTGTTGCGATATTTAAGGCAGCACTCGACCATAAACCGACAGTTACGCCAAATTGTGCCAAAACAAAAGCCCAAATCACCATTTGTTTGGGTGAGTGCGCGAGTAAACGGGCACTTAGTGCAGGAATAACCAGTAGTGCGCCCATAAGCAATGAGCCAACGGCACGTAAAGCGAGGACGGTAAATAATGCGAGTAGCAACATAAAGATCAGGCGTTGCCAGTTCGCATTGACCCCTTCACTCATGGCAATATCTGGATCAATCGCAATTTGAATTTGTGCAGACCAAGCGCGATAGAGTACGACAAGTGCAGCACTAATCACGATTGCAAATATGGGTAAATCAGCCCATTCGATACTTAATAGATCACCAAATAAATAGCTGAGCAATTCAGGACGTAAGCTCGGCACTTGCTGAATCAGTAGTAAACCTGAGCACAGAAGTGTGGCTGAACAGAGTGCAAGCAGCGCATCATTGGGTAAGCGTGAATCATGCAAAATCCATAAAATTGCCACTAACAGCGCGGCTAAACAGCCAACCCCCAGCCAAAAGGGTAAATGTAGAATTCCTGCGATTGCCACACCGAGCAAAGTACCGTGTGCCATCGTGTCGGCAAAGAAAGACATTCTTCGCCATAGCATCAGACAGCCGAGAGGGGCGGTGAGAAAAACTAACAGACTCCCCATGATCCAAGCAGGTAAGAGCAGTTGTAACCATTCCATCATGGCTTAGACCTTTGGTTCGGGATGAATATGTGGGCGAGGGTCATGTGAACAGGGTTCAGCATGGTCGCTATGTCCACAATGATTATGGTGATGCTGATAGAACATTCGTTGCGTACCGAAAATCGCTTGATACTCTGGATGCTGCTGGATGCTCTCAGGTAGACCGCTACAACAAATATGTTTGTTTAGACATACAACACGATGAGTACCTTGCATGACCCATTGCAGATCATGAGAAACCATCAGTACTGCACAACCATAACGTTCAGGTAAGCTACGAACATACTCATAAAGTTCTGCTTCGGACTGAATATCTAAACCTTGCATTGGTTCATCAAGCACTAAAATATCAGGTTGGCGGAGTAAAGCACGGGCTAAAAGAACGCGTTGACGTTCACCACCTGAAAGTTGCTGTACCTTGGATTGCTGTAGTTTTTGAATACCTGTATCGCGAACAATTTCTTGACGAAGATTACTTTCGCAAACTTCTAAATCCAGTAGATCTTGCACACGTAAAGGAAGGCTAGCAGAAGGGTTGAACTTCTGTGGTACATAAGCCATTTTTAATTTTTTAGAAAAATGAACCTTTCCTTTATTTGGCGACATAATGCCAAGCAAGATTTTAATTAATGTCGATTTGCCAGCACCATTCGGGCCGATAAGCGTCACAATCTCTTTTGCCTGTAAAGCGAAATCGACATTACGCAAAATATCCCGTTCATCTCGACGAACAGAAATATTCTCTAATCGAATGATGGGTGGTGTTACTGGTGTGTGCTGCACTGATGACATTTTCCTGAAATCTCAATAATGCTGTGTTGAGCAGAAAATTGGTCTGAGGCAGCAAGTTGATCAAGTTGTTGAATTAAGCCTTGAGCTGAAGCTTCTTTTACAGAATGACATTCAGTACATATTAAGAATGCTGCCTGATGCCCTTCGCGTGGATGACAACATGGAATATAGGCATTAATAGAAGTGAGGCGATGAATTAAGCCTTTTTCTAATAAGAAATCCAATGTTCGATAAACTGTAGGTGGGGCAGCAGGGCGATCTGCTTGACCTTTTATTTTTGCCAATAAGTCATAAGCACCCATTGGTGCAGAGGCATTTAAAATGAGTTCAAGCACTTCTTTACGTAAAGGTGTGAGGCGTGCACCAACCGCAGTACAAAGAATCTCTGCTTCAGCAAGTCGAGCTTTGATATCATGATGGCCGTGAACACCGTGTAAAGCATTATCATGTTCATGTGAACAAGAACTCATAAGTTGTCCTCATTGTTTTGCAGCTATCATACCATGCAAATCATTTATAACTATCTATATAGTAGACATCAATATAGGTAGCTGGGTGAAGCAAAAAATAGACGTAGGCAATCATTCACTTTTGTTATATTATAACATGCTTAGCTTTTTGAGTAATACTGTGATGTCCCGCTTTCTCATTTTTGTTTTCGTTTCGATGTTCAGTACATGGGGGTGGACGCAAAGTTTAGTTGTGTCAACACATCCAATTTACTTGATTGCGAAAGAAGTGACCAAAGATGTAGAAGAGCCTGTGTTGCTATTGGGCGATCAAAGTGGTCATGATGTACAACTTACACCAGCACATCGTAAGGCAATTCAAGATGCTTCTTTGGTGATTTGGTTGGGCAAGGTTCATGAAGCACCCTTAGAAAAACTACTCGGGCAGAACAAAAAGGCGATTGCACTTTTAGACTCAGGCATTTTAACAATTTTACCACTACGTAGTTTGCGTGGTAATGCTTTACCGAATACGATTGATAGTCATGTGTGGCTAGAGCCAAATAATGCCGTTCGTATTGCGTTCTTCATCGCGACTTTACGTGGGCAACAGTATCCAGAAAATAAGGCAAAATATCTTGCCAATGCCAAAGACTTTGCTCAGCAGATGTTACAAGCATCACAACAATTCGATAGTTCGAATAAAGCCAAGCCATATTGGTCTTATCACGATGCCTATCAATATCTTGAAAGAGCCTTAAATCTAAAATTTTCAGGTGCGCTTACGGATGACCCTCATATTGCGCCAACAGCTGCTCAAATAAAATACTTAAAAGATAACCGTCCGAAGACACAAATGTGTTTATTGGCTGAAATTTCAGCAACATCAAGTCAATATCAGAAACTGAACCCATTAGTTTTCGAGTCAGTCGATGAAAGTATGCGTGGAGAAGACAATTTCGTGACTGCTTGGAAAAAATTGGCTTCAAAAACCGATAAGTGCGTATTAAGTGCGCAAAAATGATGAAAAAAATAAAAATGAGTTGACTCTATCGTCAGAAAATATGGTAACGAAAAAAGCAGACTTAAGTCGAGAAAAGATTGCATGTTCAGGGGTGTAACTCTATAATGCCTGCGATTCGAAACGATCATCAACAAAACTTGTCAAGCAGTTACGCTGTAAGTGGGTAAAAAATGAGCCGAACTAGTCGCATGATTGACCGACGATTAGCAAAAGCTTTGGTCTTCTTACAAGCATGTATGATTCCTGTTGCAGCATTACTTGCATGGGCGATTAAAGATACAACTGCCGCGTTAAGTGCTGCGCTTGGAGCTTTGGTATGTTGGTTGGCACATTGTTATTTTGCTTGGCAGTCGTTTAGAACGGCAGGCGCTAGAGCATCAAAACAAGTCATGCTGAACATGTATCGAGGGATGCTTGGTAAGTTTGCGATTGTGATCGTGGGTTTTATATTAATTTTGAGCAATGTTAAACCGCTGTCACCGGTTGCATTGTTTAGTGGATTTATTCTCGTACAAGCGATGTCGTGGGTCGCGCCATTTTGGGTGTCGCGACTACAAAAACGAGGGTAAAACACATTTGAGATTTTTGGGAGTAGAAGCGGGGTCATTGCAGTCCGCAAGATTCGTTTCTCTCCTTTTTAATGATTGACATTGACCAGGTGTGATTTATGGCTGCTGAAGAACATGCCCTGACTTCGACCGAGTATATCAAGCATCACTTGACCAATATGACCTATGGCAAAATGCCTGATGGTACATGGAAGTTAGCTGAGACTGCTGAAGAAGCTCAATCGATGGGGTTCACTGCAATTCACTTGGATTCAATGGGTTGGTCTATCGGACTTGGTGTGATTTTCTGTTTGTTATTCTGGACAGTTGCGAAAGCTGCAAATGCGGGCGTTCCAACTAAATTCCAGTCTGCAATTGAAATGATTATCGAGTTTGTAGACTCAAGTGTACGTGATACTTTCCACGGCAAATCACGCTTAATTGCTCCTTTATCATTGACCATTTTCGTGTGGATTTTCCTCATGAACGCAATGGACTTGATTCCTGTTGACTGGATTCCTTATCTAGCTCAACAAATTGGTGCAAGCGTATTTGGTATGGACCCTCACCACGTTTACTTCAAGGTTGTTCCATCTACTGACCCTAACATTACTTTAGGTATGTCGTTGTCAGTATTTGCGTTAATTTTGTTCTATAGTATTCGTGAAAAAGGGATCGGCGGTTTCGTCGGTGAATTGGCACTTAACCCATTTAACCCAAGTAACCCAGTTGCAAAAGCGTTATTGATTCCAGTGAACTTAATTTTGGAATTAGTAACTTTCCTTGCTCGTCCAGTTTCGTTGGCTCTACGACTGTTCGGTAACATGTATGCGGGTGAGTTGATCTTCATCTTGATCGCATTATTGCCGTTCTGGATCCAGTGGGCGTTATCTGTGCCTTGGGCTATCTTCCACATTCTTGTAATCACGCTGCAAGCATTTATTTTTATGATGCTGACCATCGTTTACTTGAGCATGGCAAGCGAAAAGCATTAATGGTATTGCCTAACTATCACCTGATGGTTGGGCTTAAATTTTAGTTTAATTTGGTAATAACCTAACCTCTGAGGAATTTTTCATGGAACTCACTTTAGGTCTAGTTGCAATTGCATCTGCTATCTTGATCGCTTTCGGTGCTTTAGGTACTGCGATTGGTTTCGGTCTTTTAGGTGGTCGCTTCTTAGAAGCTGTTGCTCGTCAACCAGAATTGGCTCCACAACTTCAAACTCGTATGTTCTTAATCGCGGGTCTTCTTGATGCTGTGCCTATGATCGGTGTTGGTATTGGCTTGTTCTTCATCTTCGCTAATCCATTTGTAGGTTAATAGCTTAATTCCTAAATCCACATATTGAGGAATAGCGAAATGAATATCAACCTCACATTGATTGGTCAAGCAATTGCATTTGCGATGTTCGTCGCATTCTGCATGAAGTTTGTTTGGCCACCACTAATCAATGCGATTAGTGAGCGTCAGCGTAAAATTGCTGATGGCTTAAATGCTGCTGAAAAAGCAAAAGCTGACCTTGCTGATGCGCAAGCACAAGTTAAGGCAGAGTTAGACGCAGCAAAAGCACAAGCGGCTCAATTGATCGAACAAGCGAACCGTCGTGCAGCACAATTGGTAGAAGAAGCTCGTACCCAAGCATCAGCTGAAGGTGAGCGTATTCGTCAACAGGCGAAAGAAACTGTTGATCAAGATATCAATGCTGCTCGCGAAGAATTACGTCAACAAGTTGCTGCTTTGGCAGTTGCTGGCGCAGAAAAAATTCTGAACCAACAAGTTGACGCAGAAGCTCATAATGCCATGCTGACTCAGCTGGCTGCTAAACTTTAAGCGAGGCGAATATGGCTGAACTCTTGACGTTAGCACGCCCTTACGCCAAAGCAGCATTTGCTTATGCATCTGAGCAGAATGCAACTGACGCTTGGTCAAATGCGTTACAACTGCTCAGTGCTGCGGTGCAAGATGAAGCATTTTCCGCTTATTTAAATCGCCCTGAGCTGACTCCTGCGGAACAAGTAGGTCTTTTTGCTAAGGTTTTAGGTGAAGATCAATCTCAATCAGTGTCGAACTTTTTGACACTTCTTGCAGACAATGATCGTTTAACTTTATTGCCTGAAATCGAAGCAGAATACGAATTACTTAAATCGCAGAACAACAACACATTGGAAGTAGAAGTTGAATCTGCTTTCCCAATTGATGCGACACAAGAGCACATTTTAGCTCATGCGCTTGAAAAACGTTTCAACAGAACAGTTCATGTTACTGTTAGCGTTAATCCAGCGTTAATCGCAGGTGTTGTGATTCGTGCAGGCGACCAAGTGATAGATGACTCTGCGCTTAACAAGCTTGAAAAAATGCGGACTCGTCTTCTTGCGTAATTGCAAAAAGACTGAACTTAAAAAAGATTGAGGAATAGCGCAATGCAACAACTGAATCCATCCGAGATCAGTGCGCTCATTAAACAGCGTATCGGCGATCTGGACACCAGCGCGACCGCTAAGAACGAAGGTACCATCGTCATGGTATCTGACGGTATCGTGCGTATTCACGGTCTTGCGGATGCAATGTACGGTGAAATGATCGAATTCGACGGCGGCTTATTTGGTATGGCACTGAACCTAGAACAGGATTCAGTGGGTGCCGTTGTTTTAGGTAACTACCTAAGCCTGCAAGAAGGTCAAAAAGCTCGTTGTACAGGTCGTGTATTAGAAGTTCCAGTTGGTCCTGAACTTCTTGGCCGTGTCGTAGACGCTTTGGGTAATCCAATTGATGGTAAAGGCCCTATTGATGCAAAACTTACTGATGCTGTTGAAAAAGTAGCACCAGGTGTAATTTGGCGTCAGTCTGTCGACGAACCTGTTCAAACTGGTTATAAATCAGTTGATACCATGATCCCTGTAGGTCGTGGTCAGCGTGAGTTGATTATTGGTGACCGTCAAACTGGTAAAACAGCAATGGCGATCGATGCGATCATCGCTCAGAAAAACTCTGGCATTAAATGTGTATACGTTGCGATTGGTCAAAAACAATCAACAATTGCAAACGTTGTACGTAAGCTAGAAGAAACTGGCGCTATGGCGTATACAACTGTTGTCGCAGCTGCGGCAGCTGATCCTGCAGCAATGCAGTATTTAGCTCCGTACTCTGGTTGTACAATGGGTGAATACTTCCGTGATCGTGGTGAAGATGCGTTAATCATTTATGATGATTTGTCTAAGCAAGCTGTTGCTTACCGTCAAATTTCATTATTGTTACGTCGTCCACCAGGTCGTGAAGCGTATCCAGGTGACGTATTCTATCTTCACTCTCGTCTTCTTGAACGTGCTTCTCGCGTTTCTGCTGACTATGTTGAGAAATTCACTAACGGCGAAGTTAAAGGTCAAACTGGTTCTTTAACTGCATTACCGATTATTGAAACTCAAGCTGGTGACGTATCTGCATTCGTACCTACAAACGTAATTTCGATTACTGACGGTCAGATCT
Source organism: Acinetobacter sp. NBRC 100985 (assembly GCF_000241225.1). Classification (NCBI taxonomy): domain Bacteria; kingdom Pseudomonadati; phylum Pseudomonadota; class Gammaproteobacteria; order Moraxellales; family Moraxellaceae; genus Acinetobacter; species Acinetobacter sp. NBRC 100985. Next base: position 121,122 of record NZ_BAEB01000001.1, read on the forward strand.
TCTTAGAAACATCATTATTCAACGCAGGTATCCGTCCTGCTGTGAACGCGGGTATCTCTGTATCTCGTGTTGGTGGTTCTGCTCAAACTAAGATCATCAAAAAATTGTCTGGTGGTATCCGTACCGCTTTAGCGCAATACCGTGAATTGGCTGCGTTTGCTCAGTTTGCTTCTGATCTTGACGAAGCAACTCGTAAGCAACTTGAACATGGTCAACGCGTAACTGAGTTAATGAAGCAAAAACAATATGCTCCTTACTCTATCGCTGACCAAGCTGTTTCTGTATATGCATCTAACGAAGGCTACATGGCTGACGTTGAAGTGAAGAAAATCGTAGACTTTGATACTGCGTTAATCTCTTACTTCCGTTCTGAACATGCTGCGTTAATGCAACAGATCGATGAAACTGGTGATTACAACAAAGACATCGAAGCAGCGATCAAATCAGGTATTGAGAGCTTCAAAGCGACTCAAACTTACTAAGTTTATCTTTAGTTAAGTTTGGTTCACGGATCAACCTTCGAAGGCTCGAAAGAGCTTTCGAATACTAGGTTAAGCGTATGGCAAATTTAAAAGAAATTCGCGCCAAAGTAGCTAGTATCAAGAGCACGCAAAAGATTACTCGCGCGATGCAAATGGTAGCTGCTTCGAAAATGCGTCGTGCGCAAGAGCGCATGGCTCAGGGCCGTCCGTATGCCGATAATATGCGCCGTGTAATTGCTCACTTGGTACAAGCAAACCCTGAATATAAACACCGTTATATGGTTGACCGCCCTGTTAAGCGTGTTGGCTATATCGTTGTGTCTTCAGATCGTGGTTTGGCAGGTGGCTTGAACATTAACTTGTTCAAGAAAGTTGTGCAGCATGTCAAAGCACAACAAGAGCAGTCAATTGAAGTTGAATTTGCTTTGATTGGTCAAAAAGCGGTTTCGTTTTTTAAAAGCTACGGCGGTAAAGTGCTTGGTGCAACTACCCAACTTGGCGATGCGCCAAGCTTGGAACAGTTAACTGGCTCAGTACAAGTCATGCTTGATGCATTTGATAAGGGCGAATTAGATCGTATCTACCTCGTATCAAATGGCTTCGTTAATGCAATGACTCAGCAGCCTAAAGTAGAACAACTTGTTCCTTTAGCACCAGCAGAAGAAGGCGATGATCTCAACCGTACTTATGGTTGGGACTATATCTACGAACCAGAAGCAGAAGAATTGTTAAATGGTTTGTTGGTTCGCTATATCGAGTCTATGGTTTATCAAGGTGTGATTGAAAACGTTGCATGTGAGCAGTCAGCTCGTATGGTCGCGATGAAAGCAGCGACAGACAACGCAGGACAATTGATTAAAGACCTACAACTCATTTACAACAAGCTGCGTCAAGCCGCGATTACTCAGGAAATTTCCGAGATCGTTGGCGGTGCCGCTGCCGTTTAACATTATTAAGTTTGAATTGAGGAGACAGCAATGAGTAGCGGTCGTATCATTCAGATCATCGGCGCGGTTATCGACGTCGAGTTTGAGCGCAATAGCGTTCCTAAGATCTATGACGCTCTCCAAGTTGACGGTACTGAAACTACTTTAGAGGTTCAGCAACAGCTTGGCGATGGTGTTGTTCGTACCATCGCAATGGGTTCTACAGAAGGTCTTAAACGTGGCCTTAATGTAACTAGCACAAATGCACCGATTTCTGTTCCTGTAGGTCCTGCTACGCTTGGTCGTATCATGGACGTATTAGGTCGCCCAATCGATGAAGCAGGTCCTGTAGCGACTGAAGCGCGTTTACCGATTCACCGTCAAGCACCTTCTTATGCTGAACAAGCAGCTTCTACTGATCTTTTAGAAACTGGTATTAAAGTCATCGACTTACTTTGCCCGTTCGCGAAAGGTGGTAAAGTTGGTTTATTCGGTGGTGCGGGTGTTGGTAAAACCGTTAACATGATGGAGTTGATCAACAACATCGCTAAAGCGCACTCAGGTTTATCTGTATTCGCTGGTGTTGGTGAGCGTACTCGTGAAGGTAACGACTTCTATCACGAAATGAAAGATTCTAACGTTCTTGACAAAGTAGCAATGGTCTACGGTCAGATGAACGAGCCACCAGGTAACCGTTTACGCGTAGCGTTAACTGGTTTGACCATGGCTGAATACTTCCGTGATGAAAAAGACGAAAATGGTAAAGGTCGTGACGTATTATTATTCGTCGACAACATCTACCGTTATACACTTGCAGGTACTGAAGTATCAGCATTGTTAGGTCGTATGCCATCTGCGGTAGGTTACCAACCGACACTTGCAGAAGAAATGGGTGTTCTTCAAGAGCGTATTACGTCTACTAAATCTGGTTCGATCACATCGATCCAAGCAGTATACGTACCTGCCGATGACTTAACTGACCCATCACCTGCAACAACGTTTGCTCACTTAGATGCAACAGTAGTATTGAGCCGTGACATCGCATCTTCTGGTATTTACCCAGCGATCGATCCACTAGACTCTACTTCACGTCAGTTAGACCCATTAGTTGTTGGTCAAGAGCACTATGAAATTGCACGTTCTGTACAGAACGTATTGCAACGTTATAAAGAGCTTAAAGACATCATCGCAATCTTGGGTATGGATGAGTTAGCTGAAGAAGATAAATTGGTTGTTTACCGTGCGCGTAAAATCCAACGTTTCTTCTCTCAACCATTCCACGTAGCTGAAGTATTTACTGGTGCTCCTGGTAAATTAGTACCGCTTAAAGAAACGATTCGTGGCTTTAAAGGTCTATTAGCTGGTGAATACGATCACATCCCAGAACAAGCGTTCTATATGGTTGGTGGTATTGACGAAGTGATTGCTAAAGCTGAGAAACTCTAATTTAAGGAGATCATCTCATGGCGACTATGCAATGTGATGTCGTAAGTGTTAAAGAGTCGATTTACTCTGGACAAGTTACGATGTTAATCGCAAAAGGTGCGGGCGGTGAATTAGGTATTTTACCTGGACATGCGCCACTCGTAACTTTACTCCAACCTGGCCCGATTCGTGTTCAGTTGGAAAATGGTACAGAAGAAATCGTTTATGTATCAGGCGGTGTGTTAGAAGTTCAACCTCATGTTGTTACGGTTCTTGCAGATACTGCAATCCGTGCTGACAACTTAGATGAAGTAGCAATTTTAGAAGCTCGTAAACAAGCTGAACAATTGCTTGCAAATCAAAAGAGTGATTTGGATTCTGCCGCTGCACTAGCTTCGCTTGCAGAAACTGCAGCTCAGCTTGAAACGATTCGTAAAATCAAGAATCGCGCACTTTAATCAGTGTTGATTTAAGATTGAGAAAGCCACCGTAAGGTGGCTTTTTTATTCGCCAAAAACATAATAAGATGGTGCTTTAGAGAAATTATTAAGTTGTCGATCTCAGTTTTTATTTAATAAATAGCGCTTATAAAAATTCGATTAGGAAGTGTATGTTAGCAAGCAATGTCTTAAAGTTGCGTTTAGATCGCATTGAACAACAAGGGCATCATTTATCCGTAAAAGATCAATTGAAGCTCGTGACATTGGCTCAACCTGAATTAACAGCAAGTTTTTACACTCAATTTTTTCATCAGATATTACCGAAGCATTGGTCTTTTCAACATCATACAGCCGAAGATATTCAATGTTCGTTAAGACTCATCCTTCTTATTGATCAAGTCTTCATTCGTCATTATTCAAAACATGCGTATCGTTATGAATGGTTTGAGCAAGGATTACTGTTTAGATTGCAATATGCCAAGCAAGCATTGAGCGCCAGTGAGAGAGCTGAGATCATTGCACATTTAGATCAATGTAAAGATAGCGCATTAAAGTTGAGTATCTTAAAACAGCTCAAGGATGAATATGATGATATTCAACTGACGCTTGCTTTGGCTGAGTTGTCCTATCGTTTGGCAGATTGGCCAACGGCAATAGAAAACTATCATGAATTGTTACAACAGCAACCTGCGCAGCCTGAACAGGTTTATTACAACTTTATTCATTGTCTTTTAAGTCGAAATCATTATGTGAATGAGCAAGGGCACAGTGATGTGGTTGAGGCTTTAGAACATCTAGGAAACTTAGATCAAATTCAACAACAAGCACGCTATCAGCAGCTCACTCATTGGGCAGTGTCATTGATCTTGCCTGAAACTTTGCAAGCTGAAGCAATTAATGGGGAAAATCCTTTTTCTGATATTCAACAAAAGCTAAAAGAGATTGGTTATTCACTCAATCATTGGCTATCAGCAGATGAATTTCGCATCCCTTATTATAAAAACATTGTAGAAACAGCACCTAAATTACTTAATAATCAAGAAATTGTGATGCATTTAGATCGCCACAAAGTTGCAAATCATGCGTTGCAGACTATCTTTTCAGATCGAGATTTGAAATTAGTGAGAGGTGTCAATGCTTCGAGTCATAGTCTTGGGTTTATTTGGAATTATTTACAGATTAACCCATTAGTTTTAGATGCTCTAGTGACAGCCTCAAATGGTGAACCAGAAGCATTTTATAATTTAAAACAAATTCCAGCGCCAAATTTCGATCATCAAGCTGCTCTGTTACAGCTTTCATCCTATCTCGCAAAACAGCAAGTCGCGTATAACTTAACACAACAAGGCCATAGCATTGAGTTTGTAGAACATGCTCATTTAGCTGGTTTTGATCTGATTGTTGATGGAACGCCAATGCAGGTGAAATGTAGTTTGGAGCGGGAGAGCATTGAGGACTTTGCAAAAAGTCATCCACATATTGCGATCATTGTGAATATTGAGTTGGCCGATTTACAGGAACATTATCCATCCGTCTTTGCTGATTTAGCGCTGAGTTATGAGTCCGTACAACGCACGGCACAAAATAGTCTGCAAGGTTCAGGACATGTAGATGATTATCTGCCTGTTCCTTTGATGAGCACTGGCTTTGCAGTTTATCGTAATTTTAATAAAACTCGACATCAACTATCGATCCGCCCTGATTGGCAGTATAAGCCGAATCAATCTTTGGTAAAAAATAGTTTGGCGATTGGCGCTGCAATCGGTGGTATTGTTTCAGGTTCGATTGGCGCTTTTGTGGTAGGTAGTTTTGCAGTTTATCGAACATGGCGGATTCAAAAAATAGAGCAGCGTAAGCCCTTACAAGAAAAGCAGCAGTTGCTAATGCAACGTGATCATTTGATGTACTTGCTCATCGATTTTGCAGAGTGGTTCAATCACAATTTATTGAAATACCGTGTTGATTTATATGCTTATCAACTAAGACAAGTTGAAATGAAGTTAATGGGTAAAATCCCTGAACTTGTACTTTCTACGACGTTATTTGCTTATAAATTTGAAGCACATCAGCGTGCTGAAAAATTGTATCAATGGATTGAAAAACAACTGGCACACGACAATCCAAAATATAAGATTCAAGCGGGTTGGGTGGCTTTGGCACAATCCAGTCAATTTATATCGATCGAACTAAAACAACGTGTTCAAGAACTTAATCTTGAGTTGGAAAAATATAAAAAAATGACTCAGTATGGCCTGACACTCTCGTCTTTAGAGCAATCGGATGCTCATAGAAGATCACATCAACAAATGACCGCGATGGATAGGCGATTTAAAGTTCCATCGCAATCTTAGTATTCTTATTAGTTTGAAAATGAAAGTTTATGCTGCTGAATTTTGAGTGTTATTGGTACTCTTTAAAACTAAGCTTGCTAACTTCACCATATCCATTTGGATAGTATTCAATTGTTTCTCAATCTGCTCAAAGTTGATTTTAGCAAGATCAAATTGACCATGAAGCAACGGCATGTTGAGTAACTGTTGATTGGCAACGAGAAGATTTTGGCGAATTTGATCAATTTCATTACTTTTTAAATTAAGTGAAAGCAACGTATCGTGTAGACCATGTAATTCTTGATTTAGATCGCCTGACGTTGCTTTCAGTTGTTGCACATTTTTATTTTGAATTGCTTGTTCTAAGCTATTTTGAGATTGTTTTAGCAAAGCAATATAGTCATCAGTTTCGAGCTGTAATTTTGCAATATCACGAGCAATATTCAACATATTGCCTTTGCTTAGATTTTGCGTGTCTTGAGCAGAGCTCGATTGAATAATTTCATCACTCATATTTTGTTCAGTAGCCTGTTCTGATTGGATATTCGTATGATCTTCTTGTGGTGCTTGATCACAACCAGTCAAGGCGAATGCTGAAAGCAGAGTCATGCTTGAAAGAAGGGCTTTGATAGAGAATTTATCCATCATGGCTAAACGAATACCAGATCATAAAAAGGACGCTCACTATAATAAAAAAGTGTGGAGAGGGAATGGGTTTTTGCAAAGAGCAAACAATTTGTAAATAAAAAGGACAGTCACGATGAACTGTCCCTTGTGTACTACCTTAGATCATTAACCATTTAAAATTTTGATAATCGAATGGTTTAAGACATTAATTAAAATATAGTCACCATTGACCTTGATCCATTGCTGGTTTTTAGCAGGTTTATGCAGGTGTTTGTATTGGGCGTAGTTAATTTTATAACCTTGTCCGCGATATGCACTTGGGACTTTCTGTCCTACTTTCCAATCTTTAGACGGATGAACTTTATTCTTTTGCGCATTTGAATGTTGAGGTGCTTGAGAGTGTTTAACGACTTTTTGTGGTGAATGGTCATGTGGTGCCGCAAAAGCAGGAACCGTGATTGCTGTAGATAACGATAAGATTAGAATTTTAGCAATATTTTTCATGGTTCACCTATATGTGAAGGAAGTGCCGATGAAATGATTTAAACCTAAAGTTGCTAAAATAATGTGGATGAGGTGTTCGAAAATGATAAAACTATGCATAAATAATGGATATAAAAAAAGCATGTTAAACATGCTTTTTTAAATGTATATCGATAAATATTTGATTTATTTTGCTAATTCAGCCTCGATTGCACTCACAATACGTTCGTCATCCGCAGTAATATCTGGTGCAAAACGAGCAACAATTTCCCCATTTTTATTCACGAGGAATTTTTCAAAGTTCCACAATACTTCAGGTGGATTGTTTGGTGTTAAGCCATAATCAACAAGATCTTTCCACCAAGGACCTTCACCAGTACGCTCAGGAATTGCTTGCGTTAAGGTTTGGTAAAGTGGGTGCTTGTCATCACCAGCAACTGAGATTTTTGCGAAAAGCGGGAAATGCACATCATAGTTCAGCGAGCAGAATTGCTGAATTTCATCATTCGTACCAGGTTCTTGTTCTAAGAAGTTATTTGCTGGAAAACCGAGAATCTCTAAACCTTGATCTTTCTTTGCTTGATATAGCTTCTCTAAACCTTCGTACTGAGGCGTTAAACCACACTTTGATGCAACGTTCACGATCAATAGAACTTTGCCTTGGTATTGATCTAGATCAACATCTTGACCTTTGATGTCCTTAACTGGAATGTGATAAACCGATTGGCTCATGAGATATGTCCTAATTTGTTGTTGTAGCAAAACATCATTGTTTTAACTGCTATTCAAGCTAAGTGCAATGCCCATATTCGGAATGTATACAAATAATGAATACTGTGTTTTTGATTTTAAATTGAGGATGATTTAAATGGATGCATTTTTTAGTTGAATCGGCGTTTGCCCTGTATAGCGTTTAAAGAACTCGATAAAACTAGAACTATGGTGATAACCCAAAGCAAATGCGAGTTGTTTAATAGTCATACCTTCACGGATTTGATTGATCGCAAAGATGATTTTCGCTCGATTACGCCACTCCGAGAGAGAAAGTTGTAATTCTTGCTGACTAAGACGAAGGATATGCCGTTCACTGACTGAAAACTGCTGCAACACTTGTTGGAGACTTTGATGAAAGGAGTTTGGTGCAGATAGTTTTTCTAAAATTGGCGCGAGAATGGGATGTGTACTTTGCGGTAAATAATGTGAATAGGCTGGTGCTTGTTTCAACTGATCAAATAAAACTTGTAATAGGTGTTCGAGATATTCAGGTTGAGCCTGTTGTTTTTGTTGCTCCAAAATTTGTAGCACTAAAGAACGAAAAAAAGGCTCAATGCTAAAACAGCGGCAACTCAACCCCAACGCTTGACCATATCTAGGATGTAGCCGAATACAGATATAGTGAATTTCATGTTCTACAGGCAGTGACTGATGCTCAGTGCGAGGTGGTAACCAAAGCCCATAGCTCGGTGGGGACAGGTAGTATTGTCCTTCGATATCAAATTCTAAAGTGCCATTTAAACTAAAATTGAAGTCACCCCAAAGTGAAGAATGTGGACTGACAACATCATCCTTTTGGTAGAGAAATTCATGCACTTCTATACCATTCAGAAAGGGAAATTGTTCAGTCTCAGCACGCTTCATTTGAGGTCTCAACGTTTAATTTTCACAGGTAATTTTCGGGTTATTTAAACCTTTGGCTAAGGTGAAAATACTGAGTAATGCTAATGCGACAAAGCTAATCACACCATAAATTAAGATATTTTCATTGAAATGATCAACGACATAACCACCTAGAAGTGAACCTGTTGCGATCATGACTTGGAACAATCCCACAAATAATGGCATACCTTTTTCTACGGCATTTGGTGCGTGTACAAACATCCAGATATTGGCTGAAGTTGGGAATGCACCGAATGCAAAGCCCCATAATGCTGTTAAAACAATAGCACCAAACTCATGTATTGCAAAAACTGGGAAACCAAAGAATACGATGGTAAAACAAATGCCGACAAAGGCGAGGGTATAGCGCACATTTAAATTACCACTATAACCTGCAAAAGCATTACCAAAAATACCTGCAATCCCGTACAGCAATAACAGTGAACTGATCGTTGTACCATCAAATCCTGCAATATTTTTAAAGAAGGGTGCAAGGTAACTATAAGCGCAGAAATGCGCTAAACCAATTAGCAGCACGATCAGCATCCCGCTACGTGCTTTAGGTTCGCGGAGCAATGCAGGTAAATCACGGAGATGAATGGCTGAATCTGGTTTAAGTTTTGGTAAGAAAATCAGTTGTAACACTAAGACCACTAAGCCAATCGCCGCCGTGATACCAAATGCACTTCGCCAACCATAAAATTCACTTAACCATGTCCCAATCGGCACGCCAAGTACCGTAGCGAAGGTCACACCAGCCATCACGATCGCTGTAGCTTTGGCAATTGGTAAATGTGCGGGTGCGAGTTTTCCACTTAAAGCAATCGCCGTTGCCCAAAAGCCACCAATTGAAATACCAAGAACCAATCGACTCAAGAGTAAGACGTGGAAGCTATCTGCAAAAGCTGTAATGGTATTGGCAATGACCATGATCGCTGTCAGTAAAATGAGTACATAACGACGATCAAGTTGTTTGACGGCGATCGGGAGTAATGGTGCTGCAAGCGCTGCCATAACCCCAGGTAAGGTAATAATCAAACCTGCCGTACCGACTGAAATATTGAGATCAGTTGCAACGCTGTTTAACACACCAACGGGCAGAAATTCACTGGTCACAAGAGCAAAAGCTGCGATTGCGACAGCCATGATCGCGAACCAACTACCTTGAGTTTGAGTTACCGTTGTGGGGGGAGCTTCGGGAGAGGGAGTATGTTCCATAAAAGTTTCCTTTATTATCAGAATTTTGATAATAAAATTAGGCGATAGGGATATTTTTATAACAATTGTTATAAAATAAAATAGTTGATAAAAATTGATGCGTCAATTAATTTAATAATGATCGTTATAAAATAATGTGTAACCCTTATGACAAATAACAATGTATCTGAACAAGAACCTTGTGATCATCCAGCAAAAAAGAAGCGTGGACGTCCAAAGTGCTTTGATGAGCAACAGGCCTTAGAAAAAGCGATGTTGTTATTTTGGGAGCATGGCTATGAAGCAACTTCGATTAGTGATCTCACACAAGCTTTGGCACTGACTGCGCCGAGTTTATATAGTAGTTTTGGAGATAAGACGACGCTGTTTTATAAATGTATCGATTATTATCTTGCACACGAAGCCTGTCCAATTGAAGCCATTTTTTTAGAAGCTAAAACTGCCAAAGTTGCTTTTGAGTTGTTTCTTTACGATAACGTGCAACGTTTGGCACAGCCAGATAAACCTTCGGGCTGTATGTTAGTTGTGGCGACGATGAACTGTTCTGATCATGCTCAAGAGGTGCAACACAATATTTTAGAAAAAAGGCTCAAGACCAAACAAAAATTACTTGAGCGTTTACAACAAGCCGTCGCAGAGGGGGATGTTGTAGAAACCGCACCATTACAAGAAATAGCGGATTTCTATGCCACTGTTTTACAGGGACTCACCATACAAGCAAGAGATGGCGCAAATGTAGAGCAACTGCATAAAGTGGTTGAGCACGCGATGCGAACATGGGATCTGTTCTAAAATTCACATGTCGTAACTGCGATATAAATGTCTGAAATACGATATTTCAATTAAATTAGACATCTTTCACAATACACACATCAGATAAATGTGCTGAGATTGATGATGGTTCAGTTGAGTAAATATCAAAAGTGGGCATTTGTTTTGCCACTGATTGCAGTGTTAATTTGGTCGCTTAATATCGCTGTAACGCGTTATGTTGCTGATTATATTTCACCTGTAAGTATCAGCTTCTATCGTTGGTTTGTCGCTTTTCTGATTTTAACGCCTTTCATGCTGCCAAAAGTGTGGAAGCAACGCGCGGTGATTGGAAAAGATTTAGGTAAACTGGCCGTGTTGAGTGCGTTTGGGATGGTGTTATATCAAGGGCTGTCTTATACCGCTGCCCACTATACGACGGCGACCAACATGGGAATTGTGAATGCCTTTGTTCCAGTCTTTACTATTTTTATTTCCTATCTGATCTTAAAAGATGTGCCAAATCGCTTTGCAATCTTTGGCAGCTTACTGTCATTTGCAGGTCTGATCTATGTGATGAGTCAGGGGCATATCTCCAGCTTATTTGAGCAGGGTGGACACTGGGGCGATGCTGTTATGGTGGTTGCGGTTAGCTTCTACGCATTCTATGGCGTATTCCTCAAAAAATGGCAATTAAAGCTGCCGCTATTGACCAGCCTTTATGTACAAATTGGCTTTGCGTTGTTGTATCACGTACCATTTTTACTTTGGTTTGGCTTAGATGGGATTAATGCTGACAATGCTGCAAGCGTGCTATATGCAGGTGTTTTTCCATCATTGATTGCGCCTTTATTGTGGATGGTGGCTGTTCAAGCAATTGGCCCTAACCGTACCAGTATTTTTATGAATCTTATGCCAGTATTTACCGCAATCATTGCCAGTCTTTGGTTATCTGAGCATTGGACAATCTACCATACGATTGGTGGGATGATGATCCTAGTCGGCATCATAATGGCACAGAAGAAAACCATGAAAGTACCTTCACAGTTAGTTGAAACGGCTTCTTAAATATGAAATGATGAGGTGTGTTTGTTTAAAATAGCAACAAACGCACCAAATTATTTATTAGGCGTTCATTCTTTCTATATGATTTACAAATATATTTTCAATAATGTCGAAATTTACGATCAAAAAAAAGCTGAATAAAAATATAAATATAATTTTATTGAAATTTGAAAACTGACAAAAATGGTGCGCTTTTCACATTTTTTGTTAGATAAATAATATATTTGTATAAGTTGAACGATTGATCCATAATACTTTCCATAGCGAGCTGATTCGTTTTTAGAATGAAGCAGTTGCTAACCAAATTGATGAACCCTCTGGATGTGATTTACACATCCTTTTTATGCTCAGTTATCCCTATATAACTGAGCTTTTTTTTGTGTGAAATTCACTGATTATGCTCGAATGACTTCACCAGTGAGTGCATTGAGGATGCGGCTTGGTTGTTGGCTAAGCCCTAATTCACCCTCTAAATAATTGAGCGAATTACCAAAATAATTTTCTGTTTCGTGCAGACTTTGGGCTGGATTAAGACCCGCAGGATTGGCGCTCGTCGAGACAATAAAACCACCAAAATGATTGCATAACTCGACGCATAAAGGATGAGTCGTAACACGTACAGCCACTAAAGGATGTTGTCCTTTAATCCATGTTGGAATCTGTTCATCCGCTGGTAATAACCATGTGGTTGCACGCTCGGTTGGTTGACGATTTGACCAACTTGCAATGACTTGCTGACGGATTTCAGCGCTGAGACGATGTAGTAAGTGCTCTACTTGATTTAAATGGCCAGCTAATAAAATAACGCCTTTTTCTATTGGGCGATGCTTCAGTTCGAGAATATTTTGAAACGCTTGTTCATTCAATGGATCACAACCCAAGCCCCAAACTGCTTCAGTTGGATAGGCGAGCACTTGACCCTGTTTTAAAAGTTGTGCTGCTTCAGATGTTGAGGATGTGATCATAGGATGAGGATAAGTAAAAGATATGAACTCACTATTTTAAAGCATTGGTCGACAACGTAAATAGCGACCACCTTGTTGCATACATAATCCTAATAACTCAAGTTCCATTAACTGGGCAGTAAGTTCTGCGGCAGAAGTCGGGGAGCTTTGTGCGAGTTGATCTAAATCTTGTCCTACCCAATCAAGCTGCTGATACAGAGGGAGTAAATTCGTTGGAATATGTGTTGGCGTTTCGACTATTTCTTTTTCTTTGCTTGGTTGTTGCTGTGTTTGCCACTGGGTTGGAAGTGCCAAATCTTCAATAATTTGTTCAGGATGATCAATGAGAATAGCACCTTCGCGAATCAGTTGATGGCAACCTTGGTGGAATTCACTGTAGATATGCCCTGGTATTGCAAACACTAGCTTGCCTTGTTCAGCCGCTTTATTCGCAGTAATAAGTGACCCACTTTGTAGTGCGGCCTCAATCACAACAACACCGAGACTCAGACCACTCACAATCCGATTTCTTCGCGGAAAATGTTGCTGTAAAGGCATTGTGGTTGGAAGAAACTCAGTCACGATAGCACCTGATTGAACAATCTGTTGTGCAAGCGTCTTATTTTGAGAAGGATAAACCGTATCTAAGCCTGTTCCCACAACTGCAATGGTCCGATGATGGCTTAAGCCACCACGATGTGCTGCTTCATCAATTCCATGAGCTAAACCACTGCTAATATAAAAACCTTTTTCACTTAAATAATAAGCAAAATCATACGCAACTTGGCGACCATGTGGACTCGGTTTCCGACTCCCAACCATCGCAATTTGCGGTTGTAATAAAGCTTGTGCTTGTCCCTGACCGAATAGAATCGGTGGATGATCTGAATAGGGTAGGAGTTGGGTCGGGTAGTCAATATCTTTTGGCGTGAGAATGAAGTCTGTGTGTTTCTGAATCAGCTGTACAATCTGTTCGAATTTATGTTGGCCCTCAGGGCTGAGAAACTCGTCCAAACGTTTTAAATGATTAGCATGTAAACCAAGTTGTTTCCATTCTGGGAAACGATGTGATTGTGTTGCTTGTTCACAGCTTCCAAAATGTTGGATAATTTTTTGGAAACTTGAGAGAGAATGTTGAACCAAATACCACACCAACACGGTTTGGTAGTGATGGGGTGATAGTTGACTCAACATCGTTTAGAACTTAGTCATCAAGACGAGGTGGTTTGATGTCTGAACCCACTTTGATTGGGAGTTCACTTTCCAATACGTAGGCATAGCTAATACGATCAAAACTCTTAAAGATCATAACACTACCCACATATTGACCCGGTAATTTTACTTTCTCTTTGGTTTTTGGATCACGTACCGTTTCACCCTCTTGGTATGTGCTGAACACTTGACCGATTTCAACACCATCAGCTGTACCACGATCTACCGTAACAACACCATTTTTCGCAGCAGTACCGATTGATCCCATCACACGGATAACTTTACCGCCGTCACGGACTTGGTTTGCATCAGTCGGGTAGAATAATGTGGGTAACATCGCGTCTTGTTCAAGCATCACGCGGTCACCACGACGAACTTCGCCGTTATAACTATCTGTGAGTTCAACTGTAGTAATGTCATTTTCACTGGTAATTGCAACGCCAGATGCCACTTGTGTGAGTTCAACACCTAAGTTTTGCTTTTTACCATTTTGGTCTAACACGATATAAGGTTGACCTTCACGGAATACGCCATAACGCTGACCATTTTCGAGACCTTGACCACGAACATAGACGCTTTGACCTTTACCAGCCAAGACACGGTTATCTGCTGTACCCAGAATATAAGGCGTATTTGCAATTGCCTCAGCAGGAAGTACCGATGTCCGTTCTAACCATTGTTGAATATGCGCCAGTGGAATAACAGGAACACTATTATTTAACGCTTCAATACGTACCTGTGGGCGTAAGTTAGATGTATTCCCAGAATAACGACGGATGATACCATCACAGCCATCGCCTTCATCTTTACCAATTAAAGGTTTACCGTTAAGGCTACAAAGAAGCAGTTTGTCACCTGGATAAATCCAGTGAGGATTTTTCACATGTTTGTTGCTTGCCCAGATTTCAGGCCAACGCCATGGCTTGCTTAAGAATTTTCCAGAAATATCCCAAAGCGTATCGCCTTTTTTCACCACATAAACGTTTGGTGCACCCGCTTTAACAGAAGGAGGGCTGACATTTGGACTTGCTGCATGAGCCAGATTTACGCTCATACCTAATCCCGCACAAATCGCAACCGCAATCAGTTGTTTTTTTAACCCCAAGGCATGAAATGATTGTATGCCGTTTAAAACCTTTTTCATTATCATAATTCCTAAAAATTATGTGTGTAGTTGCGCTATAATAACGACTTTACACACAATTTTTTGATCAAGCATTCCCTTCAGTTGGTTTTCTGATCAATGGCATAAATGAGGAACAGTATGGCCTTATTACCTATTTTAAGTTTTCCTGATTCCCGTCTTCGTACCATTGCTAAGCCAGTCGAAGAAGTCACTGATGATATTCGTCAGCTTGCAGCAGATATGTTAGAAACCATGTACGAGGCACCGGGTATAGGTTTAGCGGCAACTCAGGTTGATCATCATATTCAGCTTATTGTCATGGACCTTTCTGAAGAGAAAAATCAACCGATGGTGTTCATCAACCCCAAAGTCACTCCACTGACTCAAGAAACGCAGCCTTATGAAGAAGGCTGTCTCTCTGTGCCTCAAATATACGACAAAGTTGAGCGTCCGTCACGCGTAAAAATCGAGGCAATTAACCTTGAAGGTCAAGCATTTGAGTTAGAAGCTGACGAACTTCTCGCTGTTTGTATCCAACATGAAATGGATCACTTAAATGGCAAACTTTTTGTTGATTATTTATCGCCGTTAAAACGTCAACGTGCACGTGAAAAAGTCGAAAAAGTGGTTCGCCAACGTGAAAAAGAGAAAGTTACAGTTAAACGTTAAGTTGTACGGTCTTTAATTGAGATGTTTTCTTTGTTTCGTTGTGGTTTGTTGCTTGCATTTACCGCGGTCTGTTTACAGATTGCGGTATTTTTGCAGCCGCTACTTCCGAAGCAGTATCAAATTGCACCAGTCTGTGAAACGATTACCAAAGCTTTATTGTTACCCAAAGTACAAGCTGAGCAGAGTCAATCACAGCACCATGCTCATCATCATTCACATCAATTTGAACAAGTCTCCGCATCTACA
This sequence comes from Acinetobacter sp. NBRC 100985, assembly GCF_000241225.1. Taxonomy (NCBI): domain Bacteria; kingdom Pseudomonadati; phylum Pseudomonadota; class Gammaproteobacteria; order Moraxellales; family Moraxellaceae; genus Acinetobacter; species Acinetobacter sp. NBRC 100985. The sequence continues at coordinate 136,721 of NZ_BAEB01000001.1, forward strand.
TCGGCGCATGATCATCATGATCCAAGCCATCAGTGCCAGTATTGTACAGTCTATGCCAATCTGATATTGCCGCCTGAGTTGGGTGTAAAAGAAGTTCTGGTTCGGATCCAAGTTCGTTTAGTTGCGTATCAGCAAGCGTTTCGCCACGTTTTCTTCTTACTGCAACGACTATTCTTATTACCTCAAGGGCGAGCTCCGCCACTCTTTGCATAAATTAAAACGTCAATTTCATTAGGGTTTTCAAAACTCTAGCTTAGTTTTACTTATGTTTTAAGAGAGACCGATCATGGCTCAACCTAAATTTTTATTACAACCACTGACGGTTGCGATTCTTGCTGCCTCAAATACAACAGTTTTATGGGCAAATACCGATGTACAGTCAGAACAACCAGCCCCTGTTGTTTTAGCGCCAATTGTTGTTACAGCGGTACAGCCGAATGATGCAAATGGATTGATTATCCATGCTGATCCTAAACAACCGATTCAACCCATTCCCGCAACGGATGGGGCGGATTATTTACAAAGTATCATGGGTTTTAATGCCATTAAGAATGGTGGAACCAATGGTGATGTGACTTTCCGCGGCATGTTTGGTTCACGGATTAAGATGCTTGTTGATGGTAGTGAAAATCTGGGTGCATGTCCGAATCGTATGGATGCGCCGACTTCTTATATTCAGCCAGAAAGTTTCGATAAAATTACTGTGATTAAAGGGCCACAAACGGTGCAATATGCAACGCCTGGCTCTGCTGCAACGGTAATATTTGAGCGTCAGCCTGAAAACCTGAGTAAAGATCAGCCTTATCGTGGGCAAGCCAGTGTTTTAATCGGTTCGTATGGTCGATTAGATCATAATGTAGAAGCTGCAATTGGCGATGAAACTAAATATGCACGTTTAAATGTGAATCGTTCTGTCGCAGATGACTATAAAGATGGGGATGATCAAAGCATTCACTCAAATTGGGAGCGTTGGAATGCTGATCTTGCCTTGGGTTGGAAACCAACTGAGGATTCGTGGTTGGAACTACGTGCAGGCAAGGGTGATGGTGAAGCTGCTTATGCAGGGCGCACTATGGATGGCTCGCAGTTTAAGCGTGAAAGTTTAGGATTACACGCTGAACAGAAAAATATCACAGAGGTGATTAAGAAAATTGAAGCCCAAGTGGACTACAGTTATAACGATCATGTGATGGATAATTATAGTTTACGCACGCCGCCGATGACGACGATGAAGATGCACGGTATGGAGATGACTGTACCGAATAAGATGTCGATGCGCGTTGATCGCCGTACTTTAAATACACGTCTTGCAGTAACAACTGATTGGGATAAATTTAGCGTCGTTTCTGGTGTGGATACACAGCAGAATAAACATGGCGGTGACATGGTGATGTATGCCATGCCATCCATGAACTCGCCGTATGCTGAAGACTTAAAATTCCAATCTTATGGGGCTTTTAGTGAATGGACATATGCCTTTGATCCAGATCAAAAATTAGTTGCTGGCGCACGTGTTGATCAGGTCAAGATTGATAATCTGGAAAATGGTAAAGACCGTAAAGATACTTTGCCAAGCGGTTTTATCCGTATTGAGAAGAATCTACCTGAGTATGGATTAAAAACTTACGCAGGTTTGGGTTATGTGGAACGTACACCTGATTTTTGGGAATTGTATAGCACGTCAACAGATCGAGGTGTTGGCACAACAGATATGATGGGTGTGACAACTTATCGTATGCTGGATAATTTAGACAATCTCAAGACTGAACGTACGGCACAACTTGACCTTGGCTTCCAAGCTGAACATGGTGCTTGGAATGCATGGGCATCAGCTTATGCTGGTTTGATTAAAGACTTCATCTTAATGGAATATACGCCAAGTAAGAGACAGCCATTGGCTCGTAATGTTGATGCCACAATTGCAGGCGCAGAAGCCGGTGTTGGCTATCAATTTACGGATCGTCTCCAAGCTGATGTTTCAACCATGTATGCTTGGGGTGAAAATACATCCGATGATCGAGCTTTACCACAAATTGCACCTTTGGAAGGGCGACTCAATCTTCGTTATGTCGATGAAAAATATAGTTTAGGTCTATTATGGCGTGCGGTTGCTAAGCAAAGTCGTGTGAGTTTGAATGAAGGTAATGTCGTTGGCTATGATATGAATGAAAGCAAAGCATTCAATACATTGGCAGTGAATGGAACTTATAAACTGACTGATGCTGTAGATGTTTCGGTAGGGATTGATAACGTTTTGGACAAAGCTTACACCGAGCATTTAAATAAAGCAGGTGCGTCGATGTTTGGTTACGCAGCTACTGAGCAGTTCAATAATATTGGACGTAATTACTGGATGCGTATGAGCATGAAGTTCTAAGTGATGAAAAAACAAGGTGGATGATTCCACCTTGTTTTATTTGCGTTTTTAAGCCAAGCAATCTTGTTTTGGCATCAAACTATCGCAATACAAGGGATTAAGAGCACATTGCAAATCATCGATTTGTTCTTGAGTCACATAACCTTTTGCTTTGAGATATTCAGCAACACGGTCATCTCTTAAGCTCAAGAACGCGGCATCATAAACACCTAAATCCACGAACATTGCAGCGGTTTCTAAACTATTAAAATGATCGAGAAAGACATCATTTTCATGCATCAAGAATATATGTGTCAGTGCAGCTTGTGAATTTACTTTCAAACGTTGAGCCAATTGTTCTGGACGCGTTTTAATAAATAACAGATCAGAAAGTTCATCAAATTGAGTTTTATCTAATTCGCTGTTACCTGATTTGACATGCCCTAGCCATGCTTTAAAGACCAATACAGCACCACCACGTAACAACATACTCCACATTTGATGGCGTGTTTCATGGTCGAGATGTGCTGATTCATTTTCTAAGACTTGAAGAAATTGTTCTTCTTGCTGCGCTAACTTATCAAATAAGCCCAGTCCTTGAGGATGGTAAGCCGCAGGTGCAAAAACATCAAAATTTAATTCGTGGAAAACTTTTAACGCCAGTGGAACAGCTGCTTGATACAGTGTATTGAGTGCGCGAAGGTGAACATCATTAAGTTCACTTTGTCCAAAAACTTTTTGCCAGTCTAACTCAGGTAATAATGCGTTAGCACTGTATTGACGATAAAATTGTAGAGCGTTCTGTTCTGAAATGGCTGAATTGCTATTCATGATCATTGTCCTTTATGACGGTCTTGTTAGAAACCCAAAAAGGAAAAGCCTAGGTTTCTATCAGTTTGATCAATTTATGAGGGATTCAGAATGCAAGTAGAATACGACTAAAGTTGTAGATGTCGGTTTTTATAATAATAAATAATTTAAAAACAATATCTTGTGTAATTGTAAGTAAGTGTACAAACGTTCACTAATGTAAGTGATAATTTTTGCCATAGGCAAAGGTCATTTGAGCACTTTGGTCAATTTTATATCAAACAAAGTGCCTTTTTCTGAACAATTTTGCCTATGTAACAAAATAATTTGCTACTTAAGACATTGGCATGATTTTTAAGCCTGACAACCATGCACGCAAGCCAGCTGGTTTTAGTGGTTTTCTCAGTAAAATGATATTCTGCTGCTTTAAACGTTGCGGCAACTCAGGATCAGAATCAGCTGTAATTAAGGCCACAGGAATATTGGCAGTTCGATATTGTTCAATAAAATCGAGACCACGTTGTTCATTATTCAAGTGCTGGTCAATGAGCCAGACTTGAATATCATTTTCTTGGATCAATTTGAGGGCTTCATCTGGCTCTGTTGCCGTGAAAATTTGGTATCCCCATTTACTCAGTAGCGTACGCATACCTTCCAAAATCGTTTCGTCATTATCCAAACACAACACTTTATATGCCGTATGTTGCAGTGCGGTCATAGTTGGTGTAATAGTTTCAATTTGAGGTGTTGCTGCGAGAGGCACTTCAATCATGAAGCATGAGCCTTTGCCAAGTTCAGAATAAACATGCACAGGAAAATCAAGCAGACTGGTCATACGCTGCACGATGGCAAGACCCAAACCAAGCCCTTGTTCGCCCCAAGGTGATGTATGACCACAGCGTTCAAATTCTTGGAAGAGTTTGACGCGTTGCTGTTCATTGATTCCCGGTCCTGTATCCCAGACACCGATTCGAATATGATTTGGAAGCTGTGCTGAGCGAAGCACCCCAACGACGACGCGTCCTTGCGCGGTATAACGTAATGCATTGCTGACAAAATTTTGAATAATCCGTCGCATCCATTGAGGATCGGTATCTACCCAAAATTGAGTGTCATGGACTTTAAGTTGTATATCGCGTTGAGCTGCAATGGATTTGAATTGAAGTTCCAGATCACTGAGTAGATCATGTAGTGAATAAGGCTGACGCTTCGGTTGAATCGTACCGCCTTCTAAGCGTGCAATATCGAGCAGGGCAGAGAGCATACTTTCTGCACCATATAAGGCACGATCTAATTGCTGTAAAGTTTGTTGATCTTCGGGACTTTCAACACTTTGTTCCAATGCCGTACTAAACAAGCGAGCAGCATGCATAGGTTGAAGTAGATCGTGGCTGGCTGCGGCCAAAAAGCGACTTTTTGATTGATTGGCTTTGTCTGCTTGTTCCAAGGCAAGCTGCTGTTCAGTCAATGCATCGGCTAACTGGCGTGTACGATCACTCACTCTTTCTTCGAGAATGGCTTCATTTTCACGGAAAGCCGTAATATCAGCAAATGTAGTGACAAAGCCACCGCCTTCAATGGGATTTCCGCGCATTTGAATCACTAGGCCATCTTTACGAATACGTTCGAATTCATGGGCACTTCCTACTTTCATCCAATGGATACGTTTACGCACATGCTCTTCAACAGGGCCGGGGCCACATTCTCCACGTTCCGCGTTATAGCGAATCAAATCAGCAATTGGACAGCCGACATAAACCAAATCCTTTGGATAATCAAAAAGTTTAAGGTATTGATTATTCCACGCGACCAAACACATATTTTTATCGACCACACTCACCCCTTGGGTCATATGATCAATCATGGTCATCAATAAATTTTGATTAAAGCGCTGCCATTGAGATGCTTGGTCTAGGATGTTGGCGACTTGTCCTAAAGCAAGTCCATTATTGATCAAGGCTGTGGTCAGTAAGGTACGTGCCGAAGCTGCACCGATAATCCCCGCTAGATATTGTTCGGTAAAACGCCACCACATCCCATTCGCCACATGATTTTCGTTGAGTACGACATGATTTTGTTCACAAAATTGTTGGAATGCTTGGGTGGTTGGTCGGTCACCTGTAATTCGCTTCGCCAATGCCAATAAATCACCTACTTTGAGACGCGCTGCGTTGTGATGTAAATCGGTCAAATCTGTAGAGGTTTTGGCAAAAGGAAGGGGTTTGCTTTCATAATAGAAAAAGCTTTCAGCCTGTATCTGCTCTGCCACACTTGGGCGATAAAGGCGAGAAACCCAAATATAGGATGCGATATTTAATCCAAGTGACCATAAAACTCCATGAGTTAGTGGTGCAAAAGACTCAAAGCCAAGTATGGCTTCAGGGCGTAGACCATTAATATCAAATGGACCAAATAACAAAATATGCTGAGCTAAGTCTTGGTAATGATCAGGTAGGCTGCGCAATACAGTTGGGAATAAGAGTGTATAGCTCCACATCAAAAAGCCAATGATTAAACCCGCATAAACTCCCTGACGACTTGCCCCACGCCAATATAAACCACCGATTAACGCAGGTGAAAATTGTGCAACAGCACTAAAGGCCAATAAACCAAATACAGAAAGTTGGTTGATATCATTGAAGAAATGGAAAAATAAGAATCCTAACAACATCACGCTGACAATACTGATGCGTCGAGTTAGTTTTAGTACTCTTGGTAAATGTTGATCTTGGCGTGAAATGATTTTAAATCGCCAAAGTGCAGGCATGATCAAGTCATTACTGAGCATGATTGATAAGGCAACCGAGGCCACCAATAGCATTCCTGTAGATGCTGAAAAACCACCTAAAAATGCCAATAAAGCTAACCATTCTTGTTCATAGCTCAGCGGCAAGGCAAGTACTGCAATGTCAGGCGTACCAAGGGATTCAGGTAAAGAATGCAGTGCCCAACTTGCGATTGGGATAATGGCAATAATGGTTAAAATCAAATAAACCGCAAACCAGCGACGTGCACCACGAATATGTTTTTCATCTCTTAATTCCACCACGGCTACATGGAACTGGCGTGGTAAACAAATCATGGCTAATGCGGCTAAAAGCGTTTGAATCCAGAAAGTTTCAGGTACGCCAAGCTCCTGTAAATCATGAAAATGCTGACTGACATCGGTGCTGACTTGTTTAATATTTTCAGGTGATTGTAATAAGAAAAAACCAGCAACACAGAGCAAAGCAAATAACTTAACAAAGGATTCAAATGCCACAGCAAGCATTAAGCCACCATGCTGCTCGGTGTGGGCAATATGACGTGTTCCGAATATCATTGCCAAAATCGCGAGCAGGGCAGTGAGCAGTAATACGCTATTTGTGGTTGTCGTCACATGCGCATTTTGTTCGAGAATGACGGATGCACTGAGCGCAATCGCACGCAACTGCAAAGCAAGATAAGGAATAATGGCGATGACGGCCAAAATTGTGACCAGTGCAGCGAGGCTACCACTTTTGCCATAGCGGGCAGCGACAAAATCTGCAATTGAGGAGATTGCATGATATTGCCGAATACGCCCGAGACGTTTCCAAATATCGTAACCAAACCAAATAAAAAGTAATGGACCGAGATAAATTGGTAGAAAAATCACACCTTCACGAACTGCTGCGCCTGTTGCGCCGTAAAAAGTCCATGATGAGCAATATACGCCTAAAGTTAAACTGAACAGCAGCATTCGACCGCGCATACTCAAACGACTTGCATGTTTTTCTCCAAAAAATGCACAGCCGAATAGCACCACGATATATATGGCAAGAACCCCAATAATAAGCCAGCTATTCATATTGCCCACGTGATCAAATTCCATTTTTTATCATACCCGATGCACAGGTATTGAGATGAGTAGAGATTTGCATTTAGAGACCAAAGTCTAAGTTACGAGTCAAGCTAATTCTTGTTAATTTGGATAATGAAAAATCCCATTTGAAAAAGGGGTCCATGGTTGGACACAAAAATAAGGAGTTGGTTATGGATGATTCACAGGTAGATCGAATTCTACATAATCCAAAGTTTCAAGAGATGGTTAGCAAGAAGCGTACATTAAGTTGGACATTAACAGCAATTATGTTGGTTATCTACGTCGGCTTCATGCTTTTGGTTGGCTATAACAAAGAGTTTTTAGCAAGTTCATTTAGCGGTGGTGTGACAACATGGGGTATGCCTCTTGGTTTAGGTATTATCGTGTTGTCTTTCGTGTTGTGTGGTGTGTATTCATATATCGCTAACAATAAACTCGATCAGCTAAATGAAGATGCCCTCAAGGAAGTTGAGGCGATCACACATGAAAAAGGGATGCACTGAGATGAAAGGGACATCATTTAAAGCGACATTACTCGCGCTCGTAGGCCTACTCAGTTCTAGTCTTGCTTTTGCTGGCCCAGATTTAGGTGCAGCAGAACAGCAAGCAACCAACTGGCATGCGATTATCATGTTTACGATCTTTGTCGGTTTCACATTGTTCATTACTAAATGGGCAGCGAAACAAACGCAATCGACTCAAGATTTCTATACTGCTGGTGGTGGTATCAGTGGTTTCCAAAATGGTTTGGCGATTGCGGGTGACTATATGTCAGCGGCATCTTTCCTCGGTATTTCTGCATTGGTGTTTAGCTCAGGCTTTGATGGCTTGCTCTATTCACTTGGTTTCATGGTGGGTTGGCCGATCGTTCTATTCCTAGTCGCAGAGCGTTTACGTAACCTAGGTAAATACAACCTTTCAGACGTTGTGTCTTTTCGCTTAGAGGAAAAACCTGTTCGTACACTTGCTGCATTAAGTTCATTAGTGGTTGTTGCATTCTATTTGATTGCTCAAATGGTAGGTGCAGGTCAGCTAATCAAACTATTGTTTGGTTTGAACTATAACATCGCTGTCGTAATCGTGGGCTTACTCATGATGGCTTACGTGATGTTCGGCGGTATGTTAGCGACAACTTGGGTGCAAATTATTAAAGCTGTGCTATTACTCAGTGGCGCAACTTTCATGGCATTCATGGTAATGAAAGCAGTTGGCTTTAGCTTTACCAATATGTTCAACCAAGCCATTGGTGCATATGGTCAAGCACATAGCTTAAGCTGGGAAGAAGCGGCACATATTATGGGGCCGGGTAAATTGGCAGCCAATCCAATTGATGCATTATCGCTTGGTCTTGCATTGATGTTCGGTACAGCAGGTTTACCACATATCTTAATGCGTTTCTTTACAGTTAAAGATGCAAAAGAAGCACGTAAATCAGTTGTTGTAGCAACAGGTTTCATTGGTTACTTCTATCTTTTAACGTTCATTATCGGTTTTGGTGCGATCTTATTTGTTGCAAACAACCCTCAATTCCTTGATGTAGCAAAAGCTGCTATGACTGGTAAGTTAGAGTTGGTGGGTGGTAACAACATGGCTGCGGTTCACTTAAGTGATGCTGTTGGTGGCGACCTGTTCATGGGCTTCATTTCAGCAGTTGCTTTCGCGACGATCCTTGCCGTTGTTGCTGGTTTAACACTTTCAGGTGCTTCTGCGATTTCACATGACCTTTATGCAAACGTATTCAAGAAAGGGAAAACGACACCTGAATCTGAATTACGTATGTCTAAAATTGCAACTTTAGGTTTGGCGATTTTTGCAATGATCCTCGGGATCTTGTTTGAAAAGCAAAACGTTGCGTTCATGGTTGGTTTAGCATTCTCAGTAGCTTGTTGTGCAAACTTCCCAGTTCTTGTGTTATCAATGTTCTGGAAAGGTTTAACAACTCGTGGTGCGGTGATTGGTGGTGTGGTTGGTTTGCTTGGTGCAGTGATCTTAATTATCCTCTCTAAAGCAGTTTGGGTAGATACTCTAGCGATTTCTGAATCTGCACCTAACCCATTCAATGGTCCAGCATTATTTGCAATGCCATTATCGTTCTTCTGCTGTTGGTTCTTCTCTGTAACTGATAAATCAGCACGTGCAGAAAAAGAACGTAAAGCATTTGACGCTCAGTTCGTGCGTTCAATGACAGGTATCGGCGCTTCTGGTGCATCTGACCACTAAGCTCAACGATTCAAAAAAGCCCTCATGAACTGAGGGCTTTTTTATGTTTTATTGATGCATACTGGCAAGTTTTTGACCTTGATTTCGATACAAAGACAATCCCATTTTCTGTAAATTTCGACCTTTCTCTTCAAGGAAATGATTTAATTTCGGAAGATATTTTGCACCGCTATATAAAGTTAAATTCCGACAAATCAGATAATAGGCAAACCATGACGCTGATTGTGGTGCCAAGCCTAAGTTTTTCATTTTCTTACGACCTATAAAAAACTGGGTAATTTCTAAATGCTGTCGATAAGCCAATTGCTGCTGAAAGCCTCTTAAATAACGATATTTACGTTCAAAAGGCTCTTTCGATAAGCTAGAACCCAATGAAATACTGCTTTCATCCGATTTAGGATGGGCAAACTGCATCCAATAAATCAGCTTCCAGCCTTCAGACTCTTTATCGACGAGCCATTTTTCTTCAACGCCCATCAGCCAACCCGCATATTTCCAAAAGTGTAGGAAACTTTCGACTTCTTGTTGTGTCGGAAAAATACCTAGTGCACGAATGCCAAGTAACACGACTCCACTAAATGCAATATTGGTCATGGCTTGATCATATTGATTGATCGGCAAACCCCAAGTCTCAGCATCCCATTTCTCAGATTTTTTAAGTTGATGGCGGACTAGAGAATGAATAAAGCGAACAAAAATAGTTGAAGTAAAACCTTTACTAAAACGTTCGAAGCCATCTGGTTCAGTAATATCAACCCACCATTTGGTTGTTTCGGCGAGACGTGTTCCAGCTTGCTTTTTTAAGGCACCTGTCAATACCAAAGGTTGATTAAAACCTGGGTACATGTAGCCCGTCATGAGTGATAAGTCTCGAAGGATAAAACCATTATTTGCACCTAAGCGATAAGTAAATTTAATGGCCTCATCGATTTTGCTTTGCTCATACCAGTGTGGTTTTGCTTCAATCATCCTGAAAAACCGAGCAAGTTCTGGGATCTCATGTGGAAGTTGATCAATACCTTCATAAAGAGCTATTTCAAAATATTTACGATGCTCTCGAGGATTCTGCATAACCCATTGCATGACTTGATCCATGGGTTCATCACCACTTTGTAAAGCATTATTCAGTGCTAAATATTCGTCATAGCTGGGCTGCACATCTTGATCAATCATATAGCGCAAGATTTTGGTTTTGAGATTGGATTGAATCATTTTTTCAAATGAGGCTAAACGTGTCGGTTTGTTGATGCTTTGCATTGCATAACACCTTTGCTTGTTATTTAATCAAAGCTTAATATGAATAAATATTCGCATTCAATTCGCATTTATTTTGAGGTTGGAAATGAGAAAAAGACCGCAACAACAGCGTGCAAAAATGATTGTAGAAAGTATTTTAGAGGGAACACAAAAATGTATTTCTGAATATGGGGTATTACAACTGACCACACCAAAAATTTCAGAAAAATCAGGTGTTAGTGTGGGTTCTATTTACCAGTATTTCGAAAATAAAGAGCAAATTGTTGCTGAACTATTACTAAGAAAAAGTGAAGATTTGGGGCAGGCACTTAAACAGTTGGTCATGCTACAACAACATGCAACTATTCAAGACATTATCACATTGAGTATTGCGTTTGGCTTTGAATCGTTAAAGTCAGATCATGGTTTCTTTATCGAAATCTTAAAGAATTGGCATGCTTATAGTGATTCTGAGGCAGCCCAAGTTCTAGAAAGACATTTTTTAGAAATAGGCATGTATTTATTTGGTCGTTATTATCCGCAATGGGACTTTGAAACACTAAAACATAAATCTTTTGTGATCATTAATAGTACTTTATTTACCATGATGCGCTATGCCAGTAAAAATACTTTTTTGATCGAAGAACAACGATTACAACAAGAACTTTCCACGATGATTGTGACATTTTTAGATGCAGCATCATTGAGTAGATCAGAAACAGATGTGATGCGCCGTGATAAATAAAGGACAATAATATGCAAACTTTACGACAATTTTGGAATACTTTTCGTTTGCTACCATCCGCTTGGCTGCTTATGGTTCAATTGGCCTTACTCATTTTTAGCACCGTGACGTATGGCGATAATCAATATAAAGCGTTGACTTGGTCACTGGGTGTTTTAGCCTTATTAATTATTGCAAAAGTTATTCGCCAGTCGCCAGTTTTTACTTTTTGGGGACTGTTTTTTGTGAGTGGGGCATTTGTATTTTCGATTCTTATTTTTATTGGTTTTGATAGTCAAATTGTTCAAATTACAGCACATAGTTTTGAAGCACTTGCTTATTTCTATGCGGCTTATGGGTTGATTCGTTATATGTTTGCAGATCGTTATCTGACAAAGGATGAGTTGTTTGCTGCTGGAGCGGTCTTTACTTTGATCGCATGGGCATTTGCCTTTCTTTATAGTATTTGCCAGATTGTTATTCCCAATAGTTTTCAAAATCCAAATCAGCCACAAGAACTACAGCGATGGTTAGATTTATTATTTCTCAGCTTTAGTTTGCAGTCAGCGACAGGACTTTCTGATGTCATGCCAATTAGTCCTGCGGCTCGCGGAATTACCATGCTGCAAATGTTTGGTGGGGTAATGTACTTCGCTGTTATTGTTTCAAGATTAATTGCCTTGCAATACATTCCGCATGTTTTGAATAGGTCGACAAAAGAGAAAGATTAGCTTTTGTTACAGCATTACAACTGCTTTATTTTTCACATTTTTTATACTATTGATCGAGTTTTGCGTGTTCTGAACTCGCTTTTAATCACATTGTGAATGCCTTATTTGACTTTAAAGTCTGTCGATTATCATTACAAAAACATGGGGGAATCATGCCTTCCAAAACAATATCCTCGTTGTCGAATGTCAACAGGAACGTATTCTTTAGTACGGTACTGATTATTGCAATGTTCTTGGTCTTTGCAATTGTCGCACCTCATCTATTTGAAACATTAACCTCTCAAGCTAAACAGTGGATTACAGATTCTTTTAGTTGGTTCTATATTCTCTGTGTTGCTATTTTCCTTGTGCTTCTCGTCTACATCGCCTGTTCTTCCAGCGGAAATATTAAGTTAGGTCCTGATCATAGTCAGCCTGAGTACGGGAATGGTTCGTGGTTCGCGATGTTATTTACAGCGGGTATGGGCGTCGGTCTGATGTTCTTTGGTGTGGCAGAGCCTGTCATGCATTATGTAACCCCACCGAATAGTGACCCTGAAACCGTAGCCGCAGCCAAAGAAGCTTTACGTATTACGCTCTTCCACTGGGGCGTACATGCTTGGGCTGTATATGCGTTGGTTGGTTTATCACTTGCTTATTTTGCCTATCGTCATAACTTACCTTTGAAAACGCGTTCTGCGTTATATCCAATTATTGGTAAACGTATTTATGGTCGATGGGGTGATGCAATTGATACCTTTGCGACCGTAGGTACCATCTTTGGTGTTGCGACCTCACTCGGCTTCGGTGTTCTGCAAGTCAATGCTGGATTAAATTACTTATTCGGTATTGAACAAAGTGTTCCCACTCAAATTGGATTGATTATTTTTGTCAGTATTTTGGCTGGACTCTCTGTTTTCGCAGGTCTTGATAAGGGCGTAAAACGCTTATCAGAACTGAATCTAATTCTTGCTGTACTTTTAGTAGTTTTTGTTTTCTTGGCAGGTCCAACGATTCATCTATTACGCACAACAGTCGAGAATACAGGGCAATATCTATCTAATCTTTTTGTGATGACGTTCAATTTGCAAGCCTACGATTCAACAGGTTGGATTGGTGGTTGGACAGTATTCTACTGGTCGTGGTGGATTGCATGGTCTCCATTTGTTGGGATGTTCATTGCTAGAGTTTCTCGTGGTCGAACAGTACGAGAATTTATTCTCGGTGTCATTCTGATTCCAACAGGCTTCACGATTGTATGGATGGGGTTCTGGGGAAATGCTGCACTATTTAGCATTATGCAAGAAAATAATATTGCTTTAATGGAAATGGTGCAGAAGGATTCGTCAGTAGCACTTTTTGAGTTTTTAAATCATTTACCATTCTCAGGTCTCATGAGTATGGTGGCTGCAATTCTAGTGCTTTTATTCTTTGTGACTTCTGCTGACTCTGGTGCTTTGGTTGTTAATTATTTAACTGCTAACACTGAAGATACGCCTGCATGGCAACGTGTGTTTTGGGTAGTTTTAATTGCGGCATTGACAGTGTGCTTATTATTAGTCGGTGGTTTGGCAACTCTACAAGCATCTATGTTGGTTAGTGCGCTGCCTTTTGCCTTAATTATGATGTTGATGGGGTGGGGGCTATTAAAAGCCTTAAATCTAGATGCAACTAAAGCCAGAATGTTGAATGAGGCCCGCACTACGCCTAGAGCGATCAATAATCCAAGAAGTTGGCAACAACGTTTAGGATTAATCATGCACTATCCTCACACTGAAGAGGAAGTGAAGGTTTATATTGATACTCAAGTCAGAAAGGCTTTTGAAAGTATCCAACGGGAGTTCAAGCGCCGTCATCTTGAAGTGGATATTCAAAATACTGAACAAGGTTTGCAGCTACGTGTTGACCATCACCATGAGATTAACTTTATCTATACGGTATATGCACATGAAACAGTGCCACCAAGTTTTATGTTAGGACAAGGTGATGCGGATGAGGCTCAATATTATCAAGCAGAAGTTTTCTTAAGAGAAGGCGGACAAAACTATGATGTGATGGATTGGACACAAGAAGATTTGATCCAAGACATTATTGATCAGTATGAACGTCATCTTTACTTCTTAAATATTGTAAGAGGCACGGCTTCTTAACAGAAGATTCTAATTGAAATATTGAAAACAACGGTTTTGGGCTTCTCAAAACCGTTGTTTTTATTTAGGTGGTTAGCTTTTGAACATGTGGAGAATGCCTGAAAGATTTTCTAGACAAATGATTTGTTCAAAATAAGAACTAAAAATAAGGATAAAGCAGTTTTATTGCTGATAATAAAAACATATTTTAAATAAAATTAAATAATTACAATTACTTATGGTGGTTTATGCTGCTTTTAAGATGATTGGTAAATTTTAAACCATATAAATCAGTTAATTAGAGTCACTTGAGTTTAAAAATAAAACAACCGAATCTTTTAATTTTTAAAAGTGCTTGCAAGCGTAGAGGAATG